>CAZRGL010000005.1:0-25372 GCA_964599485.1 uncultured Polyangiaceae bacterium | reverse complement strand
GCGTGCTAGGAGGTCGTGGTGCAGCCGCTAGGCAGAGTTCTCGATCCAGAAGCCCTCGACGATTGTCGAGGCGTGCGCGCTCAGCTGCGCATCGAGGTTCCCGCCGATTGGCTCACCGCGGGCGCCACGTTGCTCATCACTTGCCCGCGTCGACTGCAATGCGCGCGCTGTGACGGCGGCGGCTGTGATGAATGCGAGCGAAGCGGCGCGTACCGAAGCCCCTCGGACGAAGAGGCCCGGCTCATCGAAACGCAGCTGCCCGCTGGCGACGGCAGCGGCGTGATCGTTCGACTCGCCGCGCCCTTCGAAGAGTCTGACATTGAACAGCTGTTGCTCAAGATCCACCCCGGAGCGAGCCCCTCAGCCTGTGTCGAGCGCCTTGCGCGATTCGATCTGCAACCGGCGCCGGTCTCTCGAGGCCAGCTGGCCGACCACCCGCAGGCTGATCGAGTGCTGTTGATTGGCTGGCTCGTCATCGTGGTTTTGTCGGCCGTAGCCATTGCCTTGCTCCGCTAGCGGCGAGGGCCAACTCAGCGAGGGTGGCCCTGCTCGACCCAGCTCTCGACCAGCTGGATGTCCTCGGGCGGCAGCGCTGGCAGTGCTAGAGGCATGCCGCGGACGAGACCTACTTTGCCGCGTTCTTCGAGCTGGCGCGCAAGCAGTGATGCCACGAGCACCGAGGTGCCGTCCTCGAGCTTCGAGAACACGCTGCGTGGCTCGCCTTCGTCATCCAAATAACCACCGTGAATCCCTTCGTACTCGGCCAAGTCGAGCCGCCGCGGGGGGAAGCCGAAGCCCCCTGCAGTACCCGGCTCGCCATTCTCGTCGAGGGTGTACTCGGGGTTTCCGTGACAATGCCAGCAGAGCTTGCGCAGCACCCGCTTGCTCACTTCGTCGTAGCCGACGGGTCGCTTCAAGATGGGCAGTCGCATGGGCAGTGGTGGTTTGCTCAGCGGCTCAATCGGCGCCAACATGACGAAGGCTGCAAGATCCCTCGCTTGCCCGTAGGTCAGGGGCATTTGGGGCATTTGCGTGTCGCTCTTGTGATGCCGGGGTGAGAGCAACCAGGGCACCAGTCGTAGCGGCCGGAAACGACTCCGCGTGATGCGAAGATCGACCGCCCGAGCAACAGCGCGTGAATGGGAGCGATCGGGCTTGGCCGTCGGAGTCTGACCGGCAAACGGGTACTCGTGCTTCAGGCCAGAAAACAGGTGGCATTTCGTGCACTCCATCTCGGAAAACAAGCGTTCGCCAGTCTCCGGATCGCCAGGGCCAAAAGGCGCTACATCGCGACGCCAATCTGCAATGGCCCGACCGGCAAGGAGTGGCTGGTAGCGCTCGCGGATCCCCAAATAGACCGCGATGTCACGAGCCTCCTGCGCGTCGAGGCTCAAGCGCGGCATGGACTCGGCGATGCGCGGCCGTATTTCGATCTGCAGCTGGTGAGGATTCTCAATGAAGCGAGCCAGCCATCTGGGCTGCAAGAGATTGCCGACGCCCTGCAAGCTGGGCGTGTGGCGAAAATGAGTGATTTGCTTTCGCCAGCGCGCCAATTCGGGACTGTCGGCTCCGTGGGGCATGGCTTCGGACAGCTCGGACCAACTGCCATCATCGATGAGACGGTGGCATTGGACGCAACTATCGCGCGAGAGCTTTCGTTGCTCCGAGTCGACATGACAGCGAGCGCATTGGTGTTTGGCGACCAGCGCGCGTCCTCTATCTGGATCGCCGTCAATCGCGTCCGGGTGCTGCGGCGGCGCGGTTGGGTCGCTACAAGCAACCAACCAAACCGCGAGCGCCGCGCACGACAGAGCTTTCATGAGGCTCTCAGACGGTGCCGTCGCCGGCCCTCGTCTTGCGCGGATCGATCTTACCCAAACCGCAGACCTTCTTCTTGGCGCGGGTCATCGCCCGGCAACGCCTCAGGGCAACATCCCGACCGTGAACCTCACCAGCGTGTTCGCGCAAACGTGCCAAGGCAGCGTAGCCGTGAGCACTCGTTACCAGATCTTTGGCTGCAAGCCTTTCGAGCACGCGCTTGGCTTCGCGCTGCTTGCCGGGCCGATCACTGATGGACTCGGCATAGTCCGTCAGCGACGCTGGATCCTTGGGACGCAGTCGCTTCTGCTCGCGCAGCAGAGCCCGGGCCCAAGACCGCAAACGGGCGCGGCCCGCAGCGGTGTCGGTTGAAACCCCTCTGACCTCGAGCCGGCTACGGCTACGGATGACGATCTTGGCCAGCACCCGGGCAGCGCGACGCTCCACGCCGCTCGCCCTGGCCAGCATCACCCCCATGGGGTTGCGGCGCATTTTCATCAGCAGCGCCACAGCCCGGCGGTGCTGGTCGGCACGGAGCAAGCTCTCGGCGCCGGCCACCAACTTCACGTCTGGATCTACGCGATGCCGTATTGCATTACCGCATGCCTCGCTGTGTTCGGCGACGCTGCCCAGCCCTAGGGTCAGCACGCTTGCGAGCAGCAGTCGAACCATCTTTGTCTTGTCCACAGCTGTTCCTCCATCTGCTGGGCGCAATGACCCGCTAGCGCCACGCCCGACAGCGGCACGGCACGCGACCGGAGCGCCTCTGCAATCCCCGTATGACCTTGTACGGACAACCCCAGCGAATGGATGTTCCCGCCCTCACCTTTTTTCTGGCGCCGGTATCAGTAGCGAGTGGCCAATAGCTTTGGTACTAGCGAGAGGCGATCCGCGGGTGGGCGCGGCTCGTCAGCAGGGACAATGGCCATGGATACCAAAGAAATCGTCGAGCTCTGTAAGCGACACACGGTCTTTTCGTGGGCCGCGCAAGGCAATCTCAACCCAATCGCCGTCGACCGCGCCGAGGGGATCTACTTCTGGGACAACGACGGCAAGCGCTACATCGATTTCAACTCTCAGCTGATGTGCGTGAACATCGGCCACAATCACCCCAAGGTGGTCGCCGCCATCAAGGCACAAGCCGACAAGCTGTTCTTCTCCTGGCCTGGCTCGGCCACCGAGCCGCGCGCCAAGCTCGGCAAGTTGCTCAGCGAAGTCGTCCCCGGCGACATCAACAAGTTCTTCTTCACCAACGGCGGCGCCGAGTGCAACGAAGCTGCCATCAAGGTGGCGCGCTTGTTCACCGGGCGGCACAAGATCATCAGCCGCTATCGCTCCTATCACGGCGGCACACACGGAGCGATGCAGCTCACTGGCGATCCGCGACGCTGGGCAACCGAGCCGGGCGCCCCAGGCTTCGTCAAGGTGATGGACCCGGCGCCCTATCGCTACTCCTTCGGCAGCACCGACGAGGAGCGCACCCGCAACAACTTGGCATACCTGGCCGAGGTCATCGACTACGAGGGCCCCAACAACATCGCCGCCATGTTCATCGAGCCGGTGGTGGGCACCAACGGAATCGAAGCGCCGCCGGCTGGCTATCTTCAAGGGCTGCGGGCGCTGCTCGACGAGCACGGCATCTTGCTGGTGTGCGACGAGGTGATGGCGGGCTGGGGCCGCACGGGCAAGCTGTTCTCTCACGAGCACGCTGGCATCACGCCCGACATCATCTGCATGGCCAAAGGCCTGACCTCGGCCGCTCTGCCGCTGGGCGCCATGGGCATGCGCGACAAGATCGCCGCCTACTTCGACGACAACGTCTTTTGGGCTGGCTTGACCTACAGCGGCCACGCCATGGGCATCGCCGCGGCCATCGCAGCCATCGAGGTGATGCGCGACGAGGGTTTGGTCGAGCATGCAGCCAAGATGCAGAACGTGATGCGCAAGCACATGACCGAGATGAAGGAAAAGCACCCCAGCGTCGCTACCTTCCGGGCCACCGGGTTGTTTGGCGCCATCGACTTTCGCAAGAACGCTGTCGGCGATCCGCTCAGCGGCTACAACGAGACCCATCCGGCCGTCGCGAAGCTGGTCAAGGCCTTGCTCGACAAGGGCTTGTTCACCTTGTCGCACTGGAACTACATCTTCTGCAACCCGCCGCTGTGCATCAGCGAGGAGCAGCTCGCCGAGTCCTTCGCCATCATCGACAGCTGCCTCGAGATCACCGACGAAGCGTACGAGGACTGACACGCCAGGGTGGGCATGAAAGCCCGCCCCTACGTGGTCTTCTGTTAGAAGCTGTAGCGGGTTCGGGCCCAGGCTAGCGAGCCGCCGGCGGCAGGATCGCCGAACTTGCTGTGCTCTTTGCCGATTTGAATGAGCGCGCCGGCAGCCAGCTCGAGGCCGTTGCCGAAGTTGTAGCCGAGCTCGGGGAAGATGACGGCCGAGAAGCCCTCGGAGCTGAACATCGAATGGTGATCGGTGACGCGCTGATCGGTGGTCGCGTCGTAGTAGCTCTCGTCGACGCCGGTCAGATCGAAGAGCGTGAACAAACGAAACAACCCCTTGGACTGCATGAACTTGAAGTCGACGCCCATGACGAGGTAGTCGGCGATGCGCGGCTTGAGCATCTCGCGGGCGCACTTGCGACCGTCGCGCGCGAACGCACAATCGAGCGCCACGTTTTTGGTGTCCATCACGCCGCCGGAGCGCACTGCGTAGCCCTCGGTGATCCAGTCTCCAGCGCCGTACTCGTCAGCCAACCCGTGAACCCATTGCAGGTTCAGATAGACGTGCTCGTTGAAGGTGTAGTCCAGTCCGACAACCCACTTGGCGAAGGGTGTGTCCGGCACCACCACCGGCCGCGGGCCGATCCCGTCGGCGTCGCCGTTGTAGTCATACTCGCCGCCGGGAACCTCGATGCCCACGTTGAGAGTATCTTGGCTCAGCTCGATGGTGGACTGCTCGGGCACGATCAGCGCTGCCTCGATGCGGTAGCCCACGGCGTTGAACCACTTCTTGCTGATCTTCTCCAGCCAGCCCACCTCACCGGCCATGTTGAAGCCGTAGGCATGCATGCGCGGGTAGTGCAGGTAGGTGTGGGTCTGCAGGGTGCTGTCGATGCAATCGCTGGGATTGTCGGGGTTGCAGCGCCGGGTCATGTCCTGGGTAGTGTGGTTCTTGAACGGCACCGGAAAATCATGCCGGCCGTAGTAGTAGCTCAGCGCCACATCCTGGCCGCCCAGGTCGCCAGCGATGCGATAGCCGACCTGCATGTTCTCGAAGCTCTTCTCGGGCAACACGGGCACAGCTTCGGTCACCACAGTGGCGTGCCGCATTCCGAGCGGGTTTTCGAGAGCGGCAGCAGCCTCCGAATGCAGACGCCAGCGCAGCTCCTCCTCGACCATGGGCAATCGATCGGTCTTGGCGATGGCCAGCTGACCCGAGCGCGGAACCAGCGCCGGCTTGAAAACAGGCACGAGCACGCCGCTGATGGACCAGTCTTCGTCGATCCAATAGTCGAGCTTGACCATGAAGTTGCCCTGCTGCTCCCCAAAGAGCAGTGGATCCTCGACGTCGTCGGCGTTGAGGTTGTTGGTGGGATTGAACTGATCGCCCACGCCCCAGAGCACCAGCTGCTGGCCAACTCTCAAGTCGAGCCCGTCGAAGGGGATGTCCTTGACCTGGACATAAAGTGAGTGCGCCTCGAAGCGGTAGGGATCGACCTTCTCGCGCAGGGACAGATCGTCCACCGCTTCGATGCCTTGCGAGAAGCCGTAAAGCACGAAGTCGATCTCGGCTTTGGCAGAGATGTCACCGTAGGTGGCGCCCAGGCGCAGGCCGAGTAGGTTCTCGTTGCGATCGATGCCCTGAGGCAGCTCGCGGCGGTCGTACCAATCGCCCACCGACTTGTCCTGGAGCCGAAAGCGCAAGTCGGACTGGATCTTGCCGCCGTAGCTCAGCTGGAGCTCGGAGTCGTCGTCATCCTCGTCGTCATCCTCGTCGTCATCGCTCTCGTCAGCTTCATCAGGCTCGTCGTCGATGATCTCTTCGTCGTCGTCCTCGTCAACTGCTGAGCCTGCTTTGGGCTTTGACTCCGCCGTCTTGGGCGCATCGTCAGCCGCCTTTTCCCCTTGCCCCCACGCCATACCACGTGCGCAAACCGCGGCGAGCACCAGCGCCGACGTGAACATCGTTCTACCCATGCCTGCAGTGCTACTACGAACTCGGGCTGGCGGGCAGCATCGACCTTCGATGAGCGCATCGCGGCGCGGGCTGTCTCCTACATGAAGTTGCCGAGGATGGTGCCGCACCAACCCTTGGAGACGACGTCGCCCACCTTGTAGTAGGGGGAACAATGGCCGCCGCCCGGATGGTTGTCGTAGTGCCAGTGGATGGTACCGCTGCCACCACCTTGACCGCATTCGCCGTATTGTTGATCGGCATAACCACCGGTGATGATGCAGCACTTACCCTCACCGAAGTGTGACTCGCAGGCCTTTTGGGCGCGTGTCTGGGTCGAGTCGTTGGCGTTGTAGCAATACTTCTTGTTCTGGCCGGTGCCGTTGTCCTTGGTGAGCGAGCCCCCATTGGGGTTACCGCAGGTGGGCTTTAGCAAGCAGGTAGAGCCGGAGCAGTAGTGGGTCTGGGGGCAAGGCAAATTGCACTGGCCGCAGTGGTTGTCGTCGCTGGTCAGGTTGACCTCGCAGCCGCTCGACACCTTCATGTCGCAGTCGTCATAGCCCTTGTTGCATGAGCCGATACCGCACATCGAATTGCTGCATCCGGGCGCTCCGTTGGCGATGGCGGCGCAGGGCTTGCCGCAGCCCCCGCAGTGAAGCACATCGGTCGTGACGTTGGTCTCGCAGCCATCGGCGGGCTTGTTGTTGCAGTTGTCGAAGTTTGCGTCGCACTTGTAGCCGCACATGCTCTTTTCGCAGATCGGCTGCCCATTGGGCGCGCCGGGGCAGGTGTTGCTACACATGCCGCAGTTGGCCAGGTCACTGGCCAAGTCGACGCACTTGCCATTGCAGCTGTCCTGCCCCATTGGGCAAACGCATTTGCTTTGAACACACAGCTCGGTGGCGGCGCAAGGCTGCTCGCAACCGCCGCAGTGGGCGACGTCCGAGCTGGTGTCCACGCACATTCCCAAGCACACGTCCTGTCCCTCGGGGCAATCCTTCTCACATTTGCCCTCGATGCACAGCTCGCCGTTGGCGCACGGCTGCTCGCAACCGCCGCAGTGGCTAGTGTCCTTGCCGGTGTCCACGCACATGCCCTGGCAGACATTTTGTCCGGGCGGACAGTCTTTGTCGCACTTGCCCTCGACGCACATCTCGTCGTCGCCGCAAGCTTGGTCGCAGCCGCCGCAATGCTTCGAATCGCTTTTGGTGTCAACGCAGATGCCGCCGCAAGGCGTGTGTCCTTCGAGGCAGGCAGCTCCGCAAACGCCCTCGACGCAGGACTCGCCATCCGCACAAGCCTCGCTGCAACCGCCGCAGTGCTCGGGATCAGTGCTGGTGTCCACGCAGTCCGAGCCGCATTGTTTCTTGTTGGCACCGCTACAAGTAGCCGCCGAGGCCCCCTCGCCAGACGGGCCCTCCGGATCAGCAGGCGTGTTGGCCAGCGAGCAAGCTGCTAGGCCGGCGAAGAAAGCAACCAGAGTGAGAGTGGAGCGCATCTAACAAGGATGTCAGCCCCTGGCGATGAGGGCAAGGGACAAGCGGCTGGTCGGAGCTACCAAGTGGCTCGGGCACAACGGAAACCTACGTCACTCATCCGATCTTCTGGCTTCGCGTATGACCGAGCGCCGGCGTACAGTATTGTGTGGTCTTGACCACCTATTTTTGGATCTCGTTTCAGGATGGCGACAAGCGGCGTGACGTCGGCATGTACAAGGCCTCGCGAAAAGAGCTGCCCAAGACCGTGGCCCATCTCAAGTCCATTGCTGACCCGAGCAACGTGGAGCAAACCCATTGCTTGGTGCCCTGGGATCAGCAGGCCGACAGCAACTGCGGACAAGAGGCGCGGGCGGTCGGAAGGCTCGAGAAGAGCAAGGTCTGGATGCGCGGCACCCTCAAGAGTCTGAAGGCCTTTGGCAAAGACTATTCGAGCTCCGGGGGCAACGATTCTTCGACAGCCGAGGCCTTGCTGGCCATGGCCAAGCGCCTCAAAGGATTCGAGCGCGCCGTCATCGGGACGCCCAAAGGCTACGGGATTCGGATCACGGGTTTGACGGCGGTGCGCGTCAGCATGTACGGCGAAGACGCGTCCAAGAAGCTGATAAAGACGGTCAAGGACGAGTCCAAGGCATGGGGAATCGCCCGCAATGGCCGCTCCACCTGGGGAGAGCTGCGGCTGGTGATCCGCGCCAAGAGCGAGCGCTCGGCCAAGAAGATCCTCAAGGCGCTCAAGGCCTTCCACGCCAAGCTAAAAGCCAAGATCGCCGAGGCAAAAAAGCCGAAGACCGACGACAAGGATCCGCCCGAGCGTCTCGCCTACGACAAGGCGAAACGAACCTTGGCGCGACGCGCCCTGTCGAAAGCCAAAATCAAGCGCGACGGCAAAGATTTGCTGCTCAGCCTCGAAGAGAAGCCCAAGAAGAGCGAGAAGAAGGCCATCGAGGCTTACTTCGAGTGGCGCCAAGAGCATGCGGCCACAGCCGTCAAGATCATCGAAGGGATCCTCAAGGGCAAGGAGCCCAAAAAAGCCGACCTAAAGAAGCTCGGCGGCAGCGCGTTTGCCACCGAGGTGGGCAACCAGCTGGCGCTACAGAAAGGACAGTGGCCCTACACGCCAGAAGAGTGGTCCGAGGTCCCGGGCTTCAAAGTCCCCGGCGGCGGCACCTACAGCTCGATGGGCGACATGGAGAAGAAATTCTACATGTACAAGTACCCCATCGACCGCTCCAAGCTGCTCAAGCACTTCAAGAAAGCGCTCGAAGACGCGGGCTGGACCGTTACGGTCGACGACCGCTTCACGGACAATCCTGGCTACGAAGCCACCAAGGGCTCGGCCAACGTCGGCATCCTGGTGACCAAGCCCGCCGGCGGCGGATCCGCCCTCGTGCTCGTCCCCCGCAAACGTTGAGCAGGAGGGTTGCTGGGCAACGAGGACGCACGGGTCCCCTACCGATTTCGGAGATATGGAACGGGAACTAGCTACGCGTAGTCTTGTTTGATGTAGCGGCGCTTGCGGGCCAGTACCGGTAGGGCCACGAAGGTCACCAAGGCGGCGGTGATCATCGCCGCGGCGGTAAGACCGCCAACGTTCTTCAGGGGCTTGGCCTGGCCCAAGGTGAGCACGAAGAAGCCTGCGCAGACCATCAGCGCGTTGGTCCAAATGGCCGGACCCGCGTGCTCAGCGGCGCGCCGGGCGGCAGCGACCAGGTCTTCCTTTTCTTCAGCACGCCATGCGGCGAGCAAGTGCACCGCGTAGTCGACGCCGGCGCCAATGATGATGCTCGCCAACATCGAGGTGCCAATGTCTAGGTTGAGGCCTACCAAACCCATGATCCCGTAGATGACCAGCAAGGTCAGCACGGTAGGGGCGGCGGCCAACAGCCCACTGACGACCGAGCGGAACAGCAGCATCATGATGACGAGCACCAGGGCTAGGGCGAAGCCAAGGCTCTTGTATTGGTTCGTCGTCACGCTGGTCGACAAGCCACGGTGCAAGACCGGCACCCCGCTGACCGCGTAGTCGATCTTCCCGTCGGCGCTGGCTGGTTTTGCGGCCACCAAAGCGCTCAGCGGCGACAGATCGAGCAGCGCGTCCGCGACGCCCTTGCTGAAGCGCTGCCCCCGCGCTCCTTCTGGGGCGCGGATCCCAGTCGCGCTCAACAGCTGCTCGGTGTAGGCGCGAGAAGCCTGCTGGCGCCAGATTTCCTTCAGCACGGTGACCAACGACGACGCCAGATCGTCGACGAGCTCTTCGTCGACGGGTTGCTGCAGCGCTTTGGTGATGGCCCCACCGAGGGCCTCAGCATCTGCGCCGCGTCCGAGCGACACAACTGCATCGGCAGTCGGCCGCGCCAGCACATGCTGCTCTTCTTCCAGGATCGATTCGTCGGACCGCAAGAAGGTCAGCACCCGCTTGTGCACGCTCTTGGCATCCGCTTTCGGCGAGGGCTTTTCGAGCTCCTTTCCGAGCAGGTCGATCTTCGACTGGTCGAGCTCAAAGCCATAATTGTGCAGATGAGCGAGCAAGCGTGAACGAACCGTACGGCGACGACGTTCCAACATCAGCTTGCGATCGGCAGGTGTTGGCGCTGGGGCTGCATTGCTGTTGGGGGCAGCCCTGCCCTCGGAGTCCACTTTGACGGGACGCCGACCGATGAGGCGATAGTCGGTAATCCCCCCGTCACGAACCGTCTTCTCGACTTGGGTCAGAAGCTTGTCGACCGCTTCGAAGGCGTCGGTGTCGATCTTGACGTGGATGAGCGCTTGCTTGCGTTTGCCGCCCACCAGCTGCTTTACCGCGGAGCGCCCCTGCAACAACCGATACAGCATGCGCGTTTGCCCTCGCTTGGGCGGAACCCGTCGCTCCCCAACCATCGCCTCGAACACCATCGAGAGCACCTGACCAACGTGATTGACCGAGCTCACATGGGGTAGCACGCTCAGCTCGTCAGCGATCCGCTGCAGCTCGCGCAACACGCCGGGATCGTTCATGTCCCCTTTGACGAGGATCTGGATGAACTGAGAGCCGCCGAACTTGTCGCGCAGAAAGCGCTCCGCTCGATCCGGCGGGCTGTCGGCCGAAAAGAACGCTGCGTTCTCCATGCGCGCTTGCACTCGACCGGCCAGAGCCGCGCCAGCGACGACCAACAAGCCAAGCACGACCACCAGCGGTTTTCGATGCTTGTGGGAGCTGGCGCTGAGCTTGACCAGAATGTCGCGGAACATGCTCTTGTCGAAGCGCTTGCTCTTGAGGTCGACCAAGCGAATGACCGCGGGCACGAAGGTGAGCGAGAGGAGCAGCGTCGCCAGGATCCCCAGGCCGGTGTAGAGGCCGAACTGGCGCATCGGGCCGATATCCATGGCCAAGAACGACAACAAGCCCGCTACCGTGGTCAACCCAGCAGCGGCGACGGTCGGACCGATGCGCACCAACGTGAGCACCAGCGCCTCCTCACATTCGTGCGTTTCGCGCAGGGCGTAATAGCGCACCAGAATGTGAATGCCATAAGCACTACCCACTGCGAACAAGATGACGGGCATCGAGCTCAGGACGATGTTGGCGTTGACGCCGCGCGCACCCATCAGCCCGTAGGAGAAAACGATACCGATGCCCGTGGAGAGCAGCGCCAGCAAGCTGCCGACGACATCGCGAAATGACGCCAGCACAATCAACAAGATCACGCCGACCGCCCAGGGGATGAGCCGCCGCATGTCTGCTTGCGTGATGTCGTAGATGTAGGTCGAGATGAAGGGCGCACCGCCCCAGTACTTGGCGTGATCTGGGAATGCCTTGTTGACCCGATCGCGAACCAGATCCGCCACCGCGCGTGGATCGGCGTCGTGGCCAGCAAAGTTGTAGATGATGACGGCATCGCCGCCGGGGGCTATCAGGTTGCCCACGACGTGCTCTTTGCTCATCACCCGCGCGCGCAACGCGGCTTTATCGGCGTCCGTCTCGGGGATCTTGTTGACGAGATACTCCGCCCGAACCCCACCCTTCTGCTCGTCGAGTGTAAAGTCCTCGACGTTGCTCAGACTCAAGGCGTAGCCAATGCTGCGCTCGGCGTTGAGCTCCTTGGTGAGCTTGCGTAGCTCGACCAGAAACGACCGATCGAACGGGTCGTCGACGGCAATGCCGACGATCGCGACGTCCAAACCACCAAAACGCTTGTTGATGTCGTAGAACTGCGCGACTTCGGGGTTACCACGCGGCAGAAAGGCCAGCAGATCGTCATCCTGATTGACCTTGCGGGCCTGGGTGGCGGCAAGCGCGGCGAGCACCACGACGACGACCACCACCCCTGCGGCAACCCGCTTCTTTGCGAGCAGCCGCGCGCACGCTTCGATCATGCCAGCGCCTCCAAGGCCTCACCCAAGCGCTCGATTCCCACCAACACTTGGTCGAGCGGAGCGCCCGTGAAACACAGCCGGACCCAGCGCTCGTAGCCAACACCAAAAGCCTCGCCCGGAGCCAACAGCACGCCCCGATCGATGGCCAGCTCGAGCAGCTCGCGCAAGGGTCGGCCGGCCAGGCGTTCGCCAAGATCGAGAAAGACGAAGGAGCCGCCCATCGGCACTTGGTGCGCCAAGCCCAAATCGTCGAGGGCGGCGCAGCTGCTGTCACGCGCTTTTCGATACCGCGCTCGCGCATCATCCAGCCATTCGCCCTCATCCTGAACCGCTGCGAGTGCCGCACGCTGCATCGGGACGGGTATGTTGTAGACGGTGTGGTTGGACATGCGGCGGACAGCGTCCACGATCCGTTTGGTCGCTGCGACGTAGCCAACGCGAGCACCGGCCAGAGCGTGGCTCTTCGACAGCGAATAGGTGGTGATGGTGCGCTCGGCCATCCCGGGCAGAACGGCTATCGAGCACAGTCCCTCGTCGGAATAGACGAAATCGGCATACACCTCGTCAGACAGCACCCACAAGTCGTTGGCCAGCGCGACTTGTGCGACGGCCTCGAGCTGCTTTCGAGAGTAGATTCGACCGTCGGGGTTGTTCGGCGTGCTGAAGTAGATGGCGCGGGTCATGGGTGTCAGGGCGGCCGAGAGCGTCGCGGCGACATCGAGCTCGGGCTCGTCGTGGCAGCGCCCACTCAGAGGAACTTCGACCGGTTGCAGCCCGCAAGTCTGCAGCACGCCGATGATCAGCGGCCAATAAGGGCTCGCTACGAGCACCTCGTCACCAGGATTGAGTGTGGCGCGGCAAGCGCAGAACAAGGCGTGGGTACAGCCGCAAGCTACGTGCACGTTTTCCGGCCCCTCGACAGGCGTCAGACCGCGACCTTGCAGCCGCGTGGCGAGCGCATCACGCAGCTCGGGCAGACCGCTGACCACCCCGTAGACGCTCAGCTCACGATGGTGAGCGCCTTCGCTGGCTCGCAGCGCTGCGGCCGGCGGCGGCAAATAGGTATCGCCGATGTGCAACGGGATGAGCGCACCGCCGCCAGCTTTGAATGCATCGATGCGACCTTGCAGCTCAGCAAACACGCTGGTGCGCACAGCCGAGGCCGCCGACGAGAGAGAGAGCGTGGTTCGTGCCATGAACGGTGTTCAACCGCCGACCTTGTCATGGGGCGCCGGCGAAAACCAGACCGGATTGTTCATCATGGAGCGGAACAGCATTAGGGCGCGTCACAGGCCGAGCCAGGGGGCAGCGTTCAAAACGCTCTGACCGCGCCGGAGCTCGAAATAGAGCTGTGGCGCGCCTCGGGCCCGGCGCATCACCCATCCCAAGCGTCCTCGCTCGGACAGCGATTCGCCCACTTTGACGTCAACACGCTGCAAATTGCCGTAGAGACTGAAGTATCGGTCACCGTGATCGACCACGACGGTCATGCCATGCTCAGTGTGGCCAGCAAACGCCACGCGACCTGGGTAGACCGCGCGCACTGCCGTATCGCGACTGCCGAGAAGCCAGAGGCCCGGCCCGCTCTCCGTGTCGCGGGGGGCCCGCACTTCGGCTCGTCCCGCCACGGGAAACGACAGCCTGCCGCGCATCGCGGCGAAGCGGGCCACGGGCTCACTGTCGAGCGGACCTGTGCCCGCACCATAGACGGTTAGATGGGGTGAAGATGTCGAGCTACCAAAAGCGCGGTGGAACACGGCGCGACGCTCCTCGGCTTGCTGCATGGCGATCTTGGCGCGCTTCATCGCCTCACGGTGCAACGTCAGGGGAGCGCGTTCTGCGCGAATTCGGCGGAGCTCTTTGCCGGCTGCTGCCTGACGCTGCTCGAGCTTGGCTTTGATTCCAATGTCCCGCAGCAGGGCGCTCCTGAGCCGCTCCACCCGTGTTGCGTGGTCGACCAAGCTGTCGAAGCCGCCTCCAACGGGCAACAACCCCGCCCGCACCAGTCGATAGTAGTGGCGCCCTCGAGCAACCATGCGGCGGTGAACCAGTTTCTGCTGGGGACCCAGCTCCTTGATCTCCGTCACGAGCCTACGCTCCTGCTCGTCGAGGCGCGCGAGCATTCGCTCGAAGTCCCGTTCCGAGTCGAGCTCCGGGCGGCCAATAGCGGGCGCAGGCGCCGGAGGAGCGATCGGTGCGGGGGTGGACGTCGGAACGTAGGCACCTGCGGTGCCCGTCACCAGAATGGCAAGCACCGCGCCGAGGGCAGACCGCTTTCGGCCCCATCCCCTCTTCGCACCGCCGCCGCTGCGTTGTTTTTGCCCCCTGTCGGCGCCAGCTTGCCGCTCTTCGTCGCGCATCTCAGAGCTTCACTGCTTTTCGTAGGCTGAGCCAGGCCGTGGTCGCCCCCATCATGGCGCCGACAGTGACCATCAGAAGCATGATCTGCCAAGGCAGAAACGCGGGCTGTACACCGAGCAAAGTGGCCAGCTGCTGGTCAAATCGCCCCCGGACAATGTTGTAGAGCACCCCTAAGACGAATATCGCCAGTGCCGCTCCACAGGCGCCTTGGCCCGCTCCTTCCATGATGAAGGGTCGGCACACGAACTTCCGCGTGGCACCCACCAAGCGCAGTACCTCGACTTCGAGGCGCCGGCGCTCGAGCAGCAAGCGCATGGTCGAAGCCACCACGCTGATCACCGCGGCGAACACCACCAGCGCCAGAAACAAGCTTGCGGTGACACCACCGTGAAGCAAGGACGAGAGCCGTTCGGTCCACTTTTGGTAGGTCTCGACCATGTCGACGCTCGGAAGCGCCCTGAGCTTGAGCGCCATCACGCTCAGCTCCATGTCGTCGATGCTATCGGCGAAGCTGAGCTCCACCGAGCTCGGGAATGCCTCCGGCGGAAGCGCTGCCAGTTGGCTGTCGCCGCCCTCGGACACGACCTCGTTGCGGGCCGCCTCGCGTGGAACATAGCGCGCGCGCTGAACGCCTGGCGTCGACTCGAGCGCTCTGATCAACGCCTGAACATCCTCGGCTGTCGCATCGTCGCGCAGATAAACCGTCGCACGGCCGGCGCGCGACCAGCGATCGCGCACCTCCGCCAAATTGGTCACCACGAGCAAGGCCGAGGCGAGGCAAACAAAAGCAACCGCGAGGGAGAACACCGAAAGCGCTTGAAGCTTCCAGTTGCTCCTACCAGCGCGCCAGGTTCCCAAAAAGCGGTAGGCACGTCCGCCGTCGCTCATCCTCTACTCCTTGCGGTTCAGACCGCCACCCGAATCCCACTGTCGTCCTCGTCGTCCCAGTCAAACGCATCCAAACCATCTTGGGCGTCGGTAGCTTTGCCTTCATCGAGCACGACCACGCGACGCGGTCGCACATCCAGAAGCGACCGGTCGTGGGTGGCGAAAACCACCGTGGTACCAGCGTCGTGGATGTCCTCGCACAGACCGAGGATGTCGATGGCCAGCTGGGGGTCGAGGTTCCCGGTTGGCTCGTCAGCCAAGAGCAATGCGGGCTCGCCGACGATGGCGCGGGCAATGGCCACCCGTTGCTGCTCGCCACCTGACATGAGCGAAACCCGGGTCGCTCCGCGACCCTGAAGGCCGACGCGCTCGAGCGTATCGCCCACCCGAGCCCTGATGACGCGGCTCGGCAAGCCGAGCACCTCGAGCGCTATGGCCACGTTTTCGAACGCCGACCAGCTCGGAACCAGCTTGAAGTCTTGGAAGATGACCCCCATGTTGCGGCGCAAAGTAGGGATCGACTCGGATTTGAGACGCGCCACGTCGCGCCCCATGAAGCGAATCGTACCGTCATCTGGCAGCTCCGACCGGTACATCAGGCGTAAAAGCGTGCTTTTTCCAGCACCTGAAGGTCCAGTGATGAACAAGAACTCGCCGCGCTCGATGGTGAGCGACAGCGCTTTGAGCACCGGACGGTCCGCCCGGTAAGACTTAAAAACGTCTTCGAACACGACGATTGGCTTGTCGGCCGCACTTGCATCGAAACGGCGTCCAGGCCTCAGCTTCGAGCGTTTGCTACCCAGTGCGGAGCCCATCGAGATAGGAGTTACCAAGGGCCGTCCACTCGGGAAACTTTTCGGCGGCTGTTTCGGTCGTCCCTCGGAGGGCGAACTTTGCTAGGCTCGTAGGCTCAGAAGCGGTTGATGGTGACATGGCGGAAATAACGCAACTTGCGAACAAGGCACGCACGACCCTTTCACAGGCATTGGGGGCATTGCAGTCCAGCCCGGATGTACCGGACGAGCTGATGAGCATTGCCGAGCCCATTGCGCGAACGATGGGGATCCTCCACAAGATTGAGCGAGCCGGCACTGGCGAGGTCGATCAGGTCGAGATCGCGCTAGATAACGTGCGCGGCGCACTCAACGAGCTGCAAACAGTCGGCGAGGGCGCAGAAGACGCGGTCGATGCAGCGATGGAGGCAGTCGCAGGCTCGCTCAGCAAGCTGTTTGCGCTGAACAAGGCGCTGAAGGCGATGTTGGAAAAGCCGGCCGAGGCCCCTCGCCCCAAGCCCGCCGCCAAGGCACGGCGCTCGGAGCGCGCCCGCCCGCGGCGCTCGTCGAAGCCAAAGGCGAAGACAAAGCCAAAACCAGAGCCAGAGCCCCCGCGGCCCGCGCTACAAATCCAACCGGAGCCCGCACCGGCTCCCCCGCAGCCGGCGCCCCAACCAGCTCCCCAGCCAGCGCCGCAGCAGCCAGCACCCCAGCAACCAGCACCCCAGCAACCAGCACCCCAGGCGCCACAACCGCAGTTCGCAGCCACCCAGCCGCTGCAGAAGAGCCCCTTCAACGAAGCGCAACAGCGACCGCCCCATCATTCCCCACCAGTCGAGGCGGCCATGGCCCGGCCCGCTCAGGCGGAGCGGGTTCCCGGCACGACCGACGCGCCGCTACCACCGACCGCTGCACCGACGGTGGACGTGGAGCTCGGGGCTCACTCGGGATCGAACTTCTACAAGGGACTGAGCGGCAACGATGTGATCGATCATGGCGGGATCTTCGTCGCGACCTACAAGATCGTAGAAGCTGGAAAACCCGTCGCGCTACGCATCCACTTGCCGGGCGACCTCGAGTTCGAAGGCGACGCCATCGTCCAGTGGACTCGAGACACGCGCAGCGGCGAGTCAGAGCCAGGCTACGGCGCAAAATTCACCCGCATATCTGCTGAGGGGCGCCAGCTCGTCTACCGCTACGTGCGCAACCGCGAGCCCATGTTCTACGACGACATGTGAGGCAGCGACTCACAGATTTGTCCCGACTCACAGACCTGCGCCGGCTCGCAGACCTGCTTGGGGGCTGCTCGCGTACGCTACTCCTTGCGCTGGCCCTGCTGCTGCTGTCCTTTGGCGAAGCACGCGGCGCGGGCGATCCATCCCTGGACTGGTGGACCATCGAGACCACCCATTTTCGTGTCCACTACGAGCGGGGCCTCGAGCCTGTTGCTGAGCGGGTTGCACGCCTGGCCGAATCGATTCACAAGCGTCTGATCGGTCCGCTGGGCCACACGCCGGACGAGCGCACCGAGATTCTACTCACCGACAACACCGACGACGCCAATGGCTCAGCCACGGCGCTGCCCTACAACGCGGTTCGGCTGTTCGTCACAGCGCCCCGCGACCTGTCGGCCCTTGGTGATTACGACGACTGGTACTTGGGCTTGTTGACCCACGAGTACACCCACATTCTGCACATCGACAGCATCTCCGGTGTTCCCTCTTTGATCAATTCGATCATCGGCAAGACCCTCGCACCCAACCAGTTTCAGCCGCGCTGGATCATCGAAGGCCTGGCAGTTGTGGCCGAGAGCAAATTCAGCAGCGCCGGACGCATTCGCTCGTCGCTCTTCGACACCTACATGCGCGCCGATGTGCTGGCCGACAACATCGCCCGGCTCGACCAACTCTCCTCGAACCCCCGCCGCTGGCCCCAAGGAACGCTCTTTTATCTGTACGGCTCGCGCTTCATGCAGTGGATCGCCGATGTGTACGGCATGGACGTGCTGCGCGCGGTTGCCGTCGACTACGGGGCCTCGATCTTACCGTGGGGCTTCAACCGTGCGATTCGGCGACAGACGGGACGGACCTACGTTCAGCTGTACGAAGGGTTCAAAAAGAGCCTGAAGCGTCGCTACCGCAAACAGATACGCGCAGTGCGACGTCGAGGCCTGCGTGAGGGCAAACGCATCAGCTATCACGGCCGCGGCGTGGCCTACCCCAAACTGCTACCACGCACGGCCCGCTACCCAGACGGCGGCGATCGGCAACAATATCAGCTGCTCTACTACCGAAACGACTTCGACAGCCGCAGCGGCCAGTACCTGATGCGCTTACCCCGCAGCGGCAAGAAGCTCGCCTCCTCCTTGCCCCGCGAACAGCTCGTCGCCCGTAGCAGCGGCGAGGACCCGTCCAGCGTCACGCCGACGGGCGAGCTGCTGTTCTCGAGCGTCGTTCCTTTCAAGCGCGTCTACTGGCGTACCGATCTGTTCAAGCTGCCCCGCGGCAAGCGCGCTCCCTCCGGCGAGGAGTCCTTCCGCAAGCGGCTGACCGTAGGCATGCGCGCCAGCGCTCCGGCAGCCAGCCCAGACGGTCGGCACATCGCCTTTACCGTCAACGCGGCAGGCACCACGACCTTGAAGATCGCTGAGCTCACTGCAGACGGTCTGCGCAAGATCCGCAGCCTGGACACCAAGCGGAAGCGTTTTGATCAGGCATTTACCCCCGTGTTCAGCCCCGACGGCCGCAAGCTGGCCTACAGCGTCTGGAGCGCCGGCGGCTACCGCGATCTACGCGTCGTGGAGCTGGCCTCAGGCCGCATCGACCAACTGACCCACGATCGAGCCCTCGACACCGGTCCCTGTTGGTCGCCGGACGGCGAAAGACTCTATTTCTCCTCCGATCGGACCGGGATTTTCAACATCTACGAGCTGACCCTGGCTGATCGTAGCGTCAAACAAGTTACCAACGTGCGCGGCGCTGCGCTCATGCCGACGGTCAGCGAAGATGGAACGCTGCTGGTGTACGTCGGCTACACCAAGGCGGGCTTCGATCTGTTTGCCATGCCGCTCGAGCGAGCGCGCTTTCTCGAAGCGCCCGCCGCCGCGAACAATCGACCAGCCCCCAACGCCGAGCCGCCACCAGTGCGCTGGCGCAAGAGCCGCTACAACCCGCTGCCCACCCTGCGCCCCTACACGTTCGGCTTCGACTACGCGCCGGGCAATTTCGGCGAAAACGCCCTGACCATCACGGCGACGGGCGGCGACATCGTTGGTCATCACGCCATCGGCGCCACCATCGTCGCCGATCCGGCCGCACCTGCCCCGCAAGCCAGCCTCGACTACCACTACATGAGGCTGCCAGTGGACCTGTCGATGCGGTTGAGCAGCCGGGTCTCGCCCCGCACCGATTACCGCATCAGCGACCAGAAACCCGGGTACATCGAGCACTCCTACGGCATCCGTTCTGCCGTGAGCTATCGACACCACGGCGAATTCGCCAGCCAACGCGTGGGCTTGTCCTACACCGCAGCCATCACGGAGTCCGAATTGCCCGTCGCCAGCGTTCAGCCGCTGGACCCCTACGCCTCGCCAACTCGGCTGCCCTTCCGCGGGCTCATTGCCATCGCCCACCTCGGCTACGCGGTGTCGAACGTCGAGGGGGGCTTCACCGCCCCCGGCTCGGTCGATGGCTTCAGCTTGTCGTTGGGGCTCGACATCGGAGACGAAGCGATCGGCAGCAGTGAAAGCGTCTACTCGGGCAGCTTTGCACTGACTGGGTATGTGAGCATGCCATGGTCCGGAGACCACGTGCTGGCCCTGCGTGCTTCGGGCGCGATGGCGAAAGGTAGCTATTCGCGACGCGGAATCTACTTCTTGGGCGGCTACAACCTCGAGAACATCTCCGTTCTCGACTCGATTACGTCAGGGGTGCTCCAAGGCGCTTTCGTGCTGCGTGGCTACCCGCCCAGCGCGTTCAAGGGCTCGACTTATTTGCTGGGCAACGCCGAGTACCGCCTTCCCATCTACGAGGTCGACCGGGGTGTTTCAACGTTGCCCGTCTATTTGCGACGCATCGACGGCAACATCTACTTGGACTACGGCGGCGCGTTCGACCGGCTCGACTACGAGAACATCGAGTTGCTGTCGAAAGGCGCCCTCATTCACTCCGAGCAGCTCCAAACCGGAGCCGGCGCCGAGCTCTGGCTCAGCACCACCATCGGCTATGGCATGGATGTGCAGTTTCGGGTCGGCTACTCCTTCGGGTTCAGCAGCGAACGAGTCCCAGGTGGTCAAGCGTACTTCTTGGCCTCGAACACCTACTAGGCGCCATCGAGCTCGGCCCAACCCCGCCGAAAACTTGCCCACCTCGGCTCGGAGCCGATAGGGCCCGAGTATGCGCCTGACGTGTGCCTGCCTGATGATTGCTGGCCTGATGTTGTTTGCCTGCGTTCCGCCGCCTGGTCCGCTCGAGCGGCTTGGCTATTCAGCTCACGAGATGAACGCGGCGACACGGTTTGCGCGGATGGATATCGCCCTTTCCTACGTCAAATCCGAGGCGCAACACGATTTCGCGCGCCGACATCGCAAGTGGCACAAGCAGCTACGCATCGTCGATCTCGAAGTCACGGGCGTGCAAATGGTCACGACCCAAGATGCCGAAGTGCACTTGACGGTCAGTTGGCACCGGCTCGACCAAACCACTATCCGCGACAGCATGATCGCCCAGAAATGGTCGCAGAAGAGCGGCGACTGGAAGCTCGTCGAGGAAATGCGCGCTGGCGGCTCACCAGGGCTGTTCATGAAGTCGCGGGGCAAGCGTGGCAAGGGCAGCAAGTCCAGCCGCAAACCCAGCGAGCCGGCCCTCGGCCAGATCACCACGAACGCTTGGCAATGACCCCGGGTCAGTAGCGCTCGCACACCTCGCGAGACACATCAGACCCTTGGGTGAGCAGCATTGGGGCTATAAGGGGACTGAGAGGGCTCTATGAAGAAGGCGCTGCTGTTTGTCGCGGTCATGGCTGCATGTGGTGGATCGACTGCTGCGGATGGGAACAAGGCCGCAGGCGGCAACGGCGCTGGGGGCTCAGGCGCCACGGGCCCTTCGCCAAGCGGTTGCCCCGCCAGCCCCCCAAAGTACGGCGAGGCGTGCCCCAAACAGAACTTGCTCTGCAGCTACGGCGACGAGCTTCAGCCGTACTGTCGCGAGGTGTTCATATGCGTGCAAAGCGCCTGGTCCAAAAAGCAAGGCACCTGCGAAGAGCACGCGCAAGCAGACTGCCCGGCCAGCCTTCCTGCGCACGGCTCAGTCTGCACCCCAGCGCCCGTCAACACCTACTGCGAGTACATTGCCCAGAGCAGCGCTTGTCGCTGCCTGGACACCTATTGCGTGGGGGCCTGCCAGATTATCGATCCCCCCGAGTGGCGCTGCCAAGCGCCTCCAACCACAGCGGATTGCCCGCCAGTTTCCCCCAATGCAGGCGCTGCGTGCTCGACTGAGAGCCTCGAGTGCAACTACCTCGGCGGGCCCTGCACAGGTGGAGGCGTGCTGACACGCTGCACGAGCGGGGCTTGGGAGTGGATCACCGACGTGCCCTGCCCAGCCTAATCCACCAACGCGAACCCAGACTCTCGGACTCGGACTTGGACTCGGACACGGACACGGACGCGGACTCGGACACGGACGCGGCCTCGGCCTCGGACTCGGACTCGGACGCGGACGCGGACTCGGACTCGAACGCGGACGCGCACGCACGCCGCAAGGCACAACCTCCCCTACGCAGACGGGTTGCGCGTTTGCGCGAGACAGCTACGCCTCGGCGGGCGCGTCGGCCTCTGAGTCGGCCTTGGCTTCGGCCGCGGGCTCGGCCTTAGGCTCCTCGGGAGCAGCCTCGGCGGCCGGAGCTGCTGCTTCAGCGGGCGCGGGCTCGGCCGGAGGCGGCTCGGCTTTGGCGGCTTTTGCTGCGGGTTTCGCAGGTCGTTCCGACTTCGCCTTCGTGGCCTTCTTCGCCTTTTTCGGCTTGACCGCGCGCTCCGCTTTCTTGGCCTCGGCCTGACGAGCTAAGCGCGCTTTGCGCTCGGCACGCGCGCGGCGCTGTAACATTTTATTCGAATTGCGTCGGTCACCACTGCCCACGGAAGCTCTCCTTGCGAGTGAAAGGGCGCACGTTATGGCTCCATCTGAAGCCAAATGGCAACCCTTACGGCCATGCAGGGTCAACGTCGGCGGTCAGAGCTGCAGGGCGACTAGGTCGCTGAGGAGCCGCCGATGGCCTCATCGAGAGCCAGCTCACGGGTGCGCACCTCGAGCCGATAGCGCGAGTTCATCGTCTCGATGTAGAAGACTTCGCCGCCGGCGAGCTTGAGCACGCGGCGCACTGGAGTGGTCACATACTCATGCATGCCGTCGGAGAATTCGATGACGATCACCGAGCCCTTGCGGGGTGCTCGCACCAGGCGCCCAGTTATGGTGCGCCCTCCGCGTCCAATCTTCCGCAGAACGACCTGCACGTCCATATGGTAGCACGGCAAGTCGAGCTCGGCACAACCCACCTGTCGCCTAGACCGAAAGATCTCTGGAAACCCCTAAAAAAATCTGTGTATGGGGTCTTGCATGACTCCGCGCGATCCGGCGATTGACCGAGACGTGCATCATTTCGGTCGCGTCGAGGTGATCTGCGGCTCCATGTTCAGTGGCAAGACCGAAGAGCTGATCCGCCGCGTCAAGCGCGCCTTGTTCGCCCGCCAGCGGGTACAAGCGTTCAAGCCGCGAATCGACAACCGCTACGACACGACCCGCATCGTGAGCCACGGCGCGATCTGTATCGACGCTGTGGCCGTGGCCAACAGTGAGAGCTTGCTGCGGCGTGTCGACGAGTCCACCCAGCTCGTCGCAATCGACGAAGCCCAGTTTTTCGATCGAGGCATCGTCGAGGCGGCCAACGCCTTGGCCGACCAAGGACGGCGCGTGATCTTGGCGGGGCTGGACCAAGATTTCCTCGGGCGACCCTTTCCCCCCATGCCCGATCTGATGGCGATCGCCGAAGAAGTGGCAAAGGTTCGGGCAGTTTGCGCCATGTGCGGCGGCACAGCCAGCCGCTCTCAGCGACTCCTCAAAGAGGGCACCACGGTGCTCGTGGGTGGCGCAGACACCTACGAAGCGCGCTGTCGCGCTTGCTTTCGCGCGCGCGACGCAAAGCCAGCCCCGGGAGCCCCCAGCGACGAAGCCTCAGCCGACTGACAGCTTGATTGCGTTGATCATGATCCTCATGGTGCGGTTGCCGCGCTCGTTTGCGGCGTTGGCGGTTTTGCCTTCTTGCTCTTCTTGCTCTTCTTGCGTCGCCCCTTGAAGGCTGGCGGGAAGCGAACACCAGGTCGCTTCTTGTCGGCGAAGTAAACCCTCAGCATGTCTGCTGCGACGTGTGTTCCCTTGACGTGCCAGGCACCTCGATTGGAGACCAATACGCTGAGCGCAACCTCGGGATTGCGCGCCGGTGCGAAGCCAACCCACCAGGTGTAGAGCGTCTCGGGGTTCTTCTTGGCCAACGTCCCGGTCTTACCGGCCACCCTGATGTCGGGCAGGAAGGGGCGCCCAGCCCGATCGTGGAAGGTCCGGAAGCTCGTGCCGTTACGAACGGTCTGCTCCATCATGCGCGCGACGGCCCATGCCGTACGTTTGTCGAGCACACGCTTGAACACTTGGCGTTTCTGAGGTCGCCGGTAGATGGGCTCGCCATCACCGTCGACCACACGCTCCACGATGAACTGGCGGATCATCTCGCCACCGTTGGCGATGGT
The DNA here is from genome assembly GCA_964599485.1 of uncultured Polyangiaceae bacterium. Lineage (GTDB taxonomy): Bacteria > Myxococcota_A > Polyangia > Polyangiales > Polyangiaceae > JAPYTK01. Next base: position 1,706 of record CAZRGL010000005.1, on the reverse strand, counting down.
CAGGGCGATGTTCGCCCCTTGGAACGGCGTCAGCGTGTTGTTCCAAAACCCTGCAGCCGTCTGCGCGAACTCCAGATCATCCTCCGGGAAATTGGCCTCGCTGCGCTTGACGGGGACATCGAAGGGAATATCCAACCCATAGCCCATGCGCATGGCCACACCGCGGAGCTTGTCCTGGTCGAGATGCTCGTGGGCTTGGCGCGCAAAGATGATGTTGAGGCTTCGACCCAAGGCCAGACCGAGACTCGCGCAGTATTTGTCGCGCTTTTCGTTCGCCTCGAGCATGCGACGCGAAATGCGACGCTCGCCGCCGCCGGGGTAGCAGAACTTCTCATTCAGCGGCACGCCCGCTTCGATGAGCGCTGCGCTGGTGATGATCTTGAACACGCTCGCCGATGGCGCATTGGGCTCGACTGCCAAATCGCGTGCGCGCCCGTTGTTGAAGCTCGCCCAGACCAACACACGGCCCGTCTTGACCTCGGTCATCACGATGCTGCCTTCGTGCATTTGGCCTTTTCGGAGCAACGTGGCCGCAGCGCGCTGATAGAGCGAATCGAGCGTGAGATCTGCGTTTCGCTTTCCGTGAGCCGGTGCGGTGACGACCTCTCGGCGGTCGTCGATGTTGGCCAGATCGATGTCGGTCAATGCCGGCGGATCGATCTTCTTGTCGTCGCTGTCGTCACCCGCTCCGGCGACCGCAACTTTGGCCTTGCCGAGCAGCTCGAGAATCGCGTCGTCGTGGTCACGAATGAACGGCAGGGACGCCGCTACGAGGATCGCAGCTGCGAAGATTGCTACACCTTGGCGCATCCATCGCCGGTATCAAGGCGGGCACCGCGGGGCCAAGTTCGCTGGGAGCGTCAGAAGGTGACCGCTACCCGCGCGCCGAGCTCTTGGTGCAAATGCTCGCCGCCGAACGAGCCGTCGTCGTTCTGGTGGATGTTGTCAGGCACCACCGCTTGGTTCTTGTCCGCTTCACCGCTATCGGGGGCGAAATAGACCATGTATTCGACTGACGTGCGGAAGTTGCGGCCAAACCAATACTGCAGCGCGCCGCCGAACTGATACAGCGCGATGTTGGATTCGGGCGTGTTGTCGTCGGCGGTCGACCCCTCCCGGGTAGCGCCCGAGTAGTTCGCCACGATGCCCGCTGCGATCGCAGTGACTTCCAGGCCTCGTTTGATGGGAGCGTCGCGGCCCAGATCCACTCGAGCCGGCCGGTGGATCCCAGGCTCGGAATCGATGAAGCGATCGCCGCAAGCCCAAAAGGACAGCGAACCGTAGTAGCCGATGCCTTTGACGCGCCCAAACCGCTCGGTATTGGTGAGCTCGTAACCTTGCACCGCTTCGCGCGTGTTGTTGGCCACGTAGTAGGCCTCGGCACGGATATCGAGACCCCGGCCTCGGGGTAGGTCAAAGGGAAGCCGCAGCTCGCCACCAATGGCGCGCTGCGCTCCCGAGGGGATGACCCGGATCACGCGCTCTTGGCTGTCGACATAGCCGGGCTGCCACAACACGAAGCCTTGGCCACTGGCAATGGTTGGATAGTCGTAGCTGACGTAGCCGCGGTGATCGCGCCCGCCAAAGCGCGCGCTCACACCGATTTGCGCCTGCTTGAAAAAGCTGCCCTTGCCCAGGCTCGCCAGCGGCCGAGCGTAGATGCGGCCAACGAAATCGGGCAGCCCGTCAGCGCCGATGTGGTCGGG
>CAZRGL010000004.1:0-56873 GCA_964599485.1 uncultured Polyangiaceae bacterium | reverse complement strand
AACCCAGGCGAGCGGGTTGTTTCTGCCCGATGCTTCGAAGTCCGCTGCTCCGCGCTCGAGCTGCTCACGTGCCTCGCGATGGCGTTCGCGCTCAACCAGTACCCGCGCCACATTGCATTCGCAGATAGCGAGCGCGTCGTTGGCGCCGATGGCCTCGAAAACGATAGCGGCATCTCGATACGCCCGCTCAGCGTGGTCCAGCTTGCCTCGCAGCCGAGCGTTTTCGCCACGCTGGTTCAGGCAGCGCGCCACGCCCCAGCGGTCTCCACAGCGCTCGAGCTCGGTTAGCGCGTGCTCGTTGTACTCGACGGCCTCGTCATAACGACCCACGTAGCTCGCGGCGTGACCCATTTGCCAAACGGTGGTGGCAGCTCCGGCACGATCACCGAGCGTTTCGAACAGCGTGCGCGCCTCGCGCCAGCAAACGTTTGCTTCAGCGAGCCGGCCCGTGTGCATCAACATGCGCCCGAGCAGTTGTTGTCCATCTGCTAGTAGTGCGTGCGCGCCCGTAGCCCGCGCCCGGTTGCTCGCTTCTCGCAACAGCTTTTCAGCTTGCTTGTTGTGGCCCCGCATTCGTTGGATGTCTCCGCCGAGGACGAGTGCCTCGACCAGGGTCTCTGACCGCTCACGGGCGCGCGCAACCCGTTCGGCTTGCCTCGCATGCTTGATGGCTTCGTCAAAGGAGCCACGTTTGATTGCGAGCCGGCAACTGAGCAGCCAGCTCTCACTGTGGCGTGGGTCGGTCTCGTCCAACTCGAGCGTTGTCAGCGCGCCAGCCCGCTCAGCCAGCAGCTCGTCTGCGTCGGGGTAGTTGCCGCTATCGATGTGCTCACGGGCTGCTCTACGCAAGGGGTCGAGCGCATCGATTGGATCGCCCGCGGCGAGCAGGTGTCTGCCTTGCCGCGTGGTTGCATCCACACTTGGTCGTTCAGACAACATCTGGGCACACAAGCGGTGGAGAGCGGGTTGCCGCCCCGCAGCTTGGCTGCGGCGCTCGATGCTCTCGCGAAAGGTGCCGTGGGCGAACGCCCAGCCGAGCTTCGGCCCGCGCCAATCGGTGCTGGCAAGACGTCTGGTGATCAGATCCTCGACGAGCTCCGGACTGGCCCGAACACCAGCAAAGGAGCACACCGCCAACCATTCGGCGCCGTCTACTTCTTGGCCGAGCGTCGCGGCCAGCTCGAGCGCAGTCGCGTCTGCAGCGGAGCGATGCGCTAAGAATCGCTCGGCGCGGGCGTCCCAAATCTCGTTTAGGTCGGCGGGCAAATGCAGCTGGCGTGGCGTCTCGAGGCGAAACCCTCCGACATCTGCCTCGAGCAGACCTCGCTCGATCCAGTCGCCGATTAACTGAACGCCATACATCGGATTGCCCTCGGTATGGTGGGCGATGGTTGCTGCCAGCTTCGAATCCAAGCGGAGCAGGCTCTGGACCAAGCCGACGCGCTGGCCGTCAGGCAACGGGCCTACGGTCAGTCTTGAAGCGCGAGGTTTGGCCAGACAGGAGTCGAGCAGCGCGCCTTCCGCTTTGCGTTGCAGTAGCGATTCGGAGCGAGCGGTCAATAGCAGCAGCACCCGGGTGCCGGCGCTCGCCATCATATGCTTGACGAACGCCAGAGTTTCGAGGCCCCACTGCACGTCGTCGAGCCAGATGATGACCAAACGGCGGAGCGTCAGTCGTTGAACCAGCCGCTCGAGCAACACGTGTTTTTCGTGAGCCGAGGCGAAGCGCGGAATGTGCTGGGTCGCCGAGCGGGCGGCGTCCGAGGCGGGCGCGATCAGCTCGACCAACGCGTCGACTTCCGTCTCCTCGTCGATGCCGAGCCGCGCCGACATGGCGGTGACGTGGGCACGCAGCGCGCCACGCGGGAGGCCGTGCGCCCGCAGGTAACGGCCGATCATTGGTGCCAAACCATGGGCTGGGCCGGCACGGGGGCTATGCACGGCTTTGAGCACGAAGGCGGCACCCATCTCGTGGGCGCGTCCGCATAACCACTGGGCGAGGTGGCTCTTGCCGCAGCCCGCAGGGCCCTCGAGTAGCACCATTCTGGGCTCGAACTCGTTGGCCACTTTCTTGAGTGAGGACCAAAGCGCATCGCGTTCGGGCTCGCGAGCGAACAACGGGATGGCGCGCAATCCGTACAGGCCGAGACCCGCGCACAGCAACTCCATCGAACGCGGTTGTTGATCCGGGTGCTGCCAGCTCGCAGTGACTTGCGGTTTCGGCCATACGCTGATGAAACTGTCTCGCGCTGGTCGCTCGAGTGGTGGCGAAGTCGAAGCGGGAGCCTCGGCGGCGGGAATCGTGGCCACCTCACTGAGCGTGTAGAGCGGCTGCATCGCCCCCTCGGCCGGCACGCTTACAGCGTCTCTCTCCCTCGGCTCGCCGAGCGCCAGCAAAGCCTTTGCGACGTCAGCCGCTCTTTGATAGCGATTGGCGATGTTCTTGCTCAGCAGCCGTAGCAGCCACGCTTCGAATCCGCTCGGAAGCGCGATGGTGGCAGCGAGCGGTGGCAACACGCCGTGCTTGTGCAAGCGGGCCATCAGACCGAGATCCCTGAGGGAGCCGTAGGGCGGTTTGCCACAGACCAATGTGTGCGCGACGCAACCCACGGCATAAAGATCGGTGCAGCAGTCGTAGATGCGCCAATTGCCATCGAACTGCTCCGGCGCCATGTAGGCCGGCGTCCCGCTGACCCGATCGCGCCCGCCGATTCGTTCTCGGTCCATTCGATGCGCCAGCCCGAAGTCGCTCAGCTTTACCTTCGTTTCGTCGAGCAGCAGGATGTTCGAGGGTTTGACATCGCAATGCAGAACACCCCGCGCGTGGGCATGGGCGAGCGCGTCGAGCAGGCTGAGCAGGATGTGTCTGACCTGTGCGAATGGGATTCGACCGCAGCGCGTCCGTGCAGTCCCGCCTTCAGCGAGGTCCATTGCGAAATAGGGGCTTCCCGCCGGCAACAGACCCTGGGCGTCTTCCTGCTCAGATTCTGACACCTCGCCGTAGTCGAATACGACGACGATGTTGGGATGGTCCAGCTGGGCCATCGCACGCACCTCATTGCGCAGGTGTGTCTGCATGGGAGGTCGGTCGCCGGATCCAGTGACCACCTTGACCGCTACCGGGACCCCATGCTCGGCGTGCACGCCCCCCCACACCTCCGCCATGCCACCTCGGCCCAATTTATGGGTCAGACGAAAAGGGCCGAGCTGAATGTTGCTGACGGCCATTAGGCGTTCAAGGCAGGTTGCCGTCGCTGGTGACCTCGGTGCTGACCGGCTTGCCCAGCGACATGTCGGGGTCGTTGACATAGCCGGGATTGGCGCCCGGGTAGCCGAGTAAGCAGGCGGCTCCGGGCGAGCTGTAATAGGCGAGCTGCACCATCTGTACCGCGTATTGCATCTCTGGCAGGTTCTCCAGCGCCATGTCGACGGCGCGGTCGCGGTCGGTGACCGACAGCTCGGCGAAGAGCTTGCCTGGAACCACTTGGGTTGCCCAGAAGTCGGCGTTCGACGAGAGCAATCCGGTGAACTGGTGGATGGGAAGCGTCGTGTCGAAAAACACGCCGGGGACGCCTACGTCGATGCCGCCTGAGGCAGCGGTCTCGTCGCGGTGCCGGCCGGGAACGATTGTGTCGACGAAAGCGGCGACGGTGCGACCTTGGGGGGTGTTCGGTGCGCCACCGAGGTGAGGCAGTGCCTCCCCGCTGGGGCGTTCCCCTACCTCGTCATGCTCCGAGCACAGCGCTGCCGGGCCAAGATCGTTACGGGCGTAATAGGGATCGAGCTCCTGACGCGAGTAACTGTCAGGCCAGAAGCGCCGGCCTTTCGAATCAGTGGCGTCGAAGGAAGCCGAGGGGGCGCGAAAGTGCGCCCCATCCATGGTGATGGAAGCTCCGCCCACCAAGTTGCCCGTGCGAAATGCCAATCGCTCGAAGATGAAGGTTACCGTGTCGATGACGTCGAGCATGTACGCGAGCGTATTGGACTGCTCGAGCTCGTCCGGGCCACGGCGCGCACCGCGCTCGAGGACGACTACGCTCATGCCGGCTTCAGCAAGTCGTGCCGCCGTGATACTGCCGCCATACCCTGAGCCAACGATGACCGCGTCGACTTCTTCCATGGCCCCTCCCGCTACTCACACTGGGCTTGAAAACCGGAAATCGCCATGCACTTTCCCACTGGGTTGTAGGGGCGTCAAACAGCTGGTTGTGGACGGTCCTGGCGCTGCAGCACGCAATTGGTGACAATGGACCATGGCTCGCGCGCTCGTCCTTGCGCTTGGTGGCTGCTTGTCGCTGACAACAGCTTGCTTTGATGGCTCCAACGATGACGCTGCCGGGACGACCACGACGACGGGCTCGAGCTGCACTGGCTCTACGGGCAAGGTGTCGGGCACGGTGCTGCTCGACAAATATGACGGCAATGGGCTCAACCCGGCCGGCGACACCGAGTTCCAGTTCGAGCCGTCCGTTGGAGGCTCGCCATACATCGTACGCAGCGAGCCGGACGGGAGCTATTTCGCGCCGCTACCGGCCGACACCTATCGCGTTGGTGGCAGCCCCGGGCAGTGTGCTCCTTACAATCCGCCGCTCGACATCGTGGTCGAGGCTTGCGCTGATGTCACCGCCGATATCAATCTCGAGCTCTGCTTCGGCGGCTTCGGCGGCTGACTCCGTTTCTGTTCGGCTTCAAGCGCGATCGGCGCCATGCACGACCTCACCGGGCACGCCCAAGGTGCAGTTGCCCAAACCCATTCCGGATAGCTTGTTGCTCCAGAGCTTTTCGCCGCTCTGGCTGAAGCAGTCGATGTAGCCGCCCTTGGCCAACAGCAACCGGTCGCCGCTAATCAACAACGTCGTGCAACCCGATGCGGTGGTTCGGGCGCGCCATAGCTCATTACCCGAGCCAAACTCGATGCAGTGCAAAGTCGCTCCGCCGGTGTTGGATGCGAAGACGTGAGAGGCCGTCACGGCAAGCGCTACTTCCCCCATCCCGCCCCCTTTGAGCCCATTGTGCCATCTGCGCTCTCCCGTCGCGCTATCGATGGCAGCGACTTCCCCGTTGAGGCCCACAATGAGCAACTTGGAGGTAGCAGTTTCGTCTGAACGGTACGTCATGGCGTCATCGTACTTTGTGGATGTTTGAAACCGAACGAAACAAGTCGCATCCGAGTTGCACCGTGCCAAGCGGCATTCCGCCAACGACCGACTGAAACGGTGCAGACGTACCGTTCACGATGGAGCTCCCAGTCTCGTTGTGACACAGTCGCGGCATGGTCAGGCGAGTCGCTATGGGGTTGGCGGGTGTTGGTTGTGTTTTCTTCGCTGTTGCCAGCACCAACGGCTGCAGCGGCGACGATGACACCGGCAGTGACGATGCAGCTCCCATCGTCTGCAAGACGATCGACGTTGACCCTGACGGCGCCGAAAAGTGTACGCAAACTTGGTCCGGTTGCGCTGACGGCAAGTCCTACCAAGTGATCTGCACAAGCGGGACCTGCCAGTGCTCCGGCGCCGGATCGACGAAGTCGTTCTCCGCCACCTACGACTGCGGTCAGGGCGACAACATCGACATTGCCTCGGCCAACGCCGGATGCGGCTGGAATTTGAAATGACGCTGCAGCCACCCCCACCGTGGAGGACGACACGGCCGATGCTTCGGTAGGCAGGGGTGCGGACGGCTGTGGATCATTGATCCACCATCTGAGGCCCAATGCGAGTGGCGGGCCGAGCAGTGGTGCGCGAGCACTGCAAATATTTCAGCAGGTGCGCAGGCTGCCTACATGTGAGCGCATTGTGGTACAGAGTGTGCTTGTGCGCGGTGCATGAACGCTTCTCGTCTCGCACTTCTGGCAATGTCCTCTTCGCTCTTCGTGGCTTGCGCTGTCGGCGAAGCCACCAGTCAGAGCGCTGACATGACCCAACAGCCCGAGGAGCTGTGCACGGCCACGCTCAGCGTGCTGCAGAAAGACGCCTACAAAGAGACCGCCGGCAAGAGCGACGCGCTGTGGCCGCCGCATACGACCACAGTCTTGACGGTGAGCTGTAGCGCCGACGCGACCCAGAAGCCGGTGGTGATCGCCGAGCCGTTCATGGCCAACCACGGCACCAAGCCCGGCGCGGTCGACGCCAATGGCGACGTGATCCTAGTCGAGGTGGCGAGCGCCGAGGTCGAGGCAACACGCGCCGAGCTGCTCGAGCTCGCGACGGCGTTCGAAGCTTGCGACTGCGAAGCCAGCACCCAGTTCTTGAGCACCGACGCGCTCGACGACGCAGGCATCCAGAAGCTCATTGGCTCGCTTACCGACTACATGAGCCAGAACCTGGTCTGCGAAGGCGACGTCGACGCTGACGGCCTTGCGGAGTTGCTGCTATCCGGCCAGGTCGCCGCTGCCCTGGCAGTGCTACCGAATTGCACCTGGAGCGACGACCGCAGTCTCGAAGAGGGCCTCAACGATGCAGTGCTCGCTCTCGAGGACGAAGGCGAAGCGACCCTCGCGGGCTACCATCTGTGCAACAACGACGCCTCACTGCAGGTGGAGCTGTTCAAAGGTTTCAGCCAAACCGGCGTGGTGAACAGCTGCGACAGCACCAGCCCCTTGTGCGCCGGCCCGCAGTGGTTCTACACCCCCGATCTTCAGAAACAATAGGCCCGTTCGCCATGTGCCTCATCGCTACATCTTGGAGGGTTTGCTAGGGGCGTGCTCTTTTACGCAGGAGCCACTCTTGGCGAGGCAACGCTGTTCGCGCTTGCACAGATCGGATGCGGCGCAGTGCTTGTCCTCGTTGGCTCGGCAGGTGTCGAACTTGCTGACTCCGCACCAGCCCAAAGTGCTGCACACTTCGGACATGCTGCAATCTGCGTCGGTTCTCGGCGCGCAGCGGCTGACCAGTACAGAGCATGCCCCGTCCGTCTTGCAACGCTCGGATGATTTGCATTGGGCGGCCGTCTCCGCTGAGCACCAATCTGAGCGACGACCGCACAGGCCCCGCACCGCGCACCATTTCGAGGCGCTGCAATGTTCGTCATTCGTTGCTATGCAAACGCCGTCTCGCGCTTCGCAATGGCCGAACTTCTTGCAGGCGCGCGATGTGCTGCAGTCTCGTGTGCTGCTCGCTACGCAGCGACCTTTCTGCTCGGTGCACAGTCCGTAGCGTTCGCAGGGGCCCGAGTCGGCCGCGCAGTCTGTTGCATCTGTGATGCAACGTCCTTGGCTCATTTTGCACTGGCCGCGCTGCACGCACACCTGGGCCTGCTTGCAATCTTGATCCGAGCCTGCGACGCAGCGTTTTCCCTTCGCGGAGCAGGCGCCGTTTCGTTGACAGGCTCTTCCTTCGCGGCAGGCTTCGTCGTCCATGCTGGCGTGAGCGGTCGGCGCGAAGCTCAGCGGATAAGTGATGGTGACCTCGCCAGATCCTGGCGAAGGGAACCGCATCCAGCGGAAGATATCCAGAATGCACGTGTCGAACTTCGGCGTATTGGTGGCGCGCTCGACCAGGTCGCAGCGGGTGACGCGGCCGTCTTTGTCGATTGCGAAGTCGATGCTGCGCCTCACCGCCTTGGTGGGCGCATCCTTTTCATCGAAGCAGCGCTCGGTTGCACCGATATGGCGCGCTACGACAGCGCGCAGGCGCTGACCGTAGTTGGGCGTGCTTTTGGCGCTGGAGGTTGGCTTGCTTCGTTTGCTGGCAACCGTCGCTGGCGTGCTGCCCGACGTGGCGGAGACCCGTGTCGACTGGGTTGAGGGACTCTCGACGCGCTCATCGGTTTGGGCGCTCCGCCATACCAGCAAGACAATTGCCGTCGAAGCCACGAGGGCCGCTGGCCAGAGCCAACTCGGAGTCCGCGGCTCGGCAACCGCTGCGGGCTGCGGCGGCTTTGACTGCTCCTCGTCGACCGAGGGCGCGCGACTCGATCCGGTTGCTGCCTGTTGGCTTGCAGGCAGCTCCACGATGGGATCATCGGTGTCGTGACTCGTCACCGTTGGCAGCGCGCTGTCATCCACGGCGGCCTCGGATCGCTTCGTGGCTTCCTGCCCTCGCCCCGCTCCTTTGTTCTGCACGCTTGCCATCGGTTTGTGCGATGTGGCCGTGGTCATCGCCGAGGCGGCGTCTGCGTCCACGGCTATCGACTTGGCATCTTCTCGGTGGGCCGTGCGCTCCAGCTCGAGCTGAGCGGGTGCGTTGTCGAGCACTTCGCCCAGTGCTTTGCACATGGCTTTGGCGGAATCGAAGCGCTGCTCTGGGTCGCGCTCGGTGGCGTGGGCGAACCAGGCATCGAAACCGCGCGGGACGGGACAATGTGCTGACGGGATCGGCATGGGCGTGCTGCAAATGGCCAGCACATAGTCGCCGATCGAGTCACCAGAAAAGGGCCGCGTTCCGCACACCAGCTCGTAAGCGATGATGCCCAAGGCCCACAGATCGGTACGATTGTCGACGGATTGGCCCGAAAGGAGCTGTTCGGGGCTCATGTAGTTCGGGGTCCCCAGAAGCGCCCCCGTGGCGGTCCGCGGACTGTCGGAATCGTCGAGCGTAGGATCGAGGATCTTGGCAATTCCAAAGTCCAGCACCTTGGCGATGATCTCGTCATCGTTCGGCACCAAGTGGATGTTGGCGGGCTTCAGATCGCGATGCACCAAGCCCGCATCGTGCGCCCGCTGCACGGCGCGGCCGACGTGCGTCATGACCCTTCGGGTGAGCGACAAAGACAGATGGCCCTCGCGCTTGAGTCGCTGGGCCAAGTCTTCACCTTCGAGCAGCTCCATGCAGATGTAGGCGAAGTCTTTCTCGCTGCCGTGGTCGAAGATCTGAACGACGTGGGGGCTGCGCAGTTTGGCAGCGGCCTTGGCTTCGGCCAAAAAGCGCGCAAGGGACTTGGGCTTTCGGGCCAGCGCAGGTTTGATGATTTTCAGGGCGATGGGGCTCTTGAGTGTGAGGTGGTCAGCCGCCCAAACCGATCCCATTCCGCCTTGGCCGAGCAGCTTCACCACCCGGTACTTACCAGCGACAATCTGGCCCTGCTCTACCCCCAAGTCGCTCATCTTCGTCGCCACGCCAAACTACCATCGTCGAGACTGCGGCGGCATCAGGATGGCCTCAAACGGGCGATCTGAGGGCAAATAGGGCCCATTTGGGGCATCTGGACTCGTCGCGGTTGACACTGTGGTTGTTCATATGTACAAGCTTTCTAGTTCAAATGAACACGTTGCTCGAAAACGCTCCGTCCCCCGCCGAAATTCGGCGGCGGCAAATCCTCGAAGCTACCCTACGCGTGGTAGGTGCCAGCGGGGTCGATGGTGTGCGGCACCGTCGGGTAGCGGCCGAAGCGGATCTGCCGCTCGGATCGATCACGTACTACTTCAGCTCTCGTGATGACCTCATCGGTGCGGCCTTCGCGCACTTCTTGGAGACCAACACCGCCTTCATCACGGGACTGTGGGCCAGCTTTGCCGGTACGTCCCTCGACGACGTGGTGGACTTCATAGTCGAGATGGTGCGCTTGGAATTTGCAACGCCCGAGCGCGTTCACGCCGAGTACGAGCTGATCCTCTACGCCGCCCGAAGAGAGGCACTCGGCGCGGCCTTCCGCAAGTGGGAGCGCGACATCACTTCGCAGGTTGCCGAGGTGCTCGAGCGACTCGGCGCCCGCTCGCCCTTCGCAGCGGCTCGCACCTTGATGGAGCTGGTCAGAGGCTTCGAAGTTTTGCGCCTGGTACAGGCTCATCCCGAAGATGAATTGCGCGGCCGCCTTCGTTTGGTGTTGGCCGCTGCCGTAGGAGAAACGACGTCATGACGAGATCATTCGAGCAACACGATTGTCTGAGCAGCCGCGCTGGAAAGCTCTTTGTCGACGAGCTCGACGCCCAAGAGCTCGTCAGACGGTTCGGCTCGCCCTTGTTTGTTTTTTCCGAGACCCAGTTGCGGAGCAACGTCAGCCGTTTTCGAGATTCCTTTGAACGGGGCTGGAGCGCCGGTCCGGTCAAGGTGATGCCGGCGGTGAAGGCAAACTGGACTCTGGCTGCGCAGCGGGTACTGGCTGATGAGGGCTGCGGCGCCGATGTCTATTCGGCCGGTGAGCTCGACGTGGCTCTGCGTGCTGGTATGGAGCCGCGTCACATCTCGGTCAACGGCGTTCCCAAGCAGCGTGAGCATATCGAGCGCACGGTCGAGGTTGGCGCTCGGCTCACCATCGACAGTCTGCGGGACGTAGAAATCCTCGAGCAGATGGATCCGGGCCTGCGCTCAGGGGCCAGCGTTCGGCTGCGGCTCCGACCGGCGCTATCGGACTTCACGCGCGCCAGCCAGTTTGCGGCCGAAGGCCTTGTGCCAACTGACTTGGTGGCATTGGTCTACAAAGGTGGGCTGAGCTTCGAAGAGGTGGTCGAGGCCGGCCGTAGACTCAAAGCCTTGGAGGGTGTCGAGCTGGTCGGCTTCCATCAGCATCACGGTCGACACCGCCCTTCGCTCAGTTACTGGGCCGCACAAATGCGCGCATACGCTCGAGACATTGGGCGGGTGTGCCGGGCTCTTGGCGGCTTGTCGGTCTCAGAAATCAGCATTGGTGGCGGCTTCGCCATTCCCCGCGATCCCCACAATGCGGCTACCAACTACACCGATCCCATATTGTTTGCTGCGCTGTACGCCATCTCCGGCGGGCTTCGTCTTTTTGGCGAGAAGCTACGCTATCGCGCGGTGGATCGGCTCTTGGGACTGGTGCAGTCACGGCCCAATCAGCATCGGGCGCCGAGCATTGAGGCCTATGCCGAAATCTGCACCACCACCTTGCTCGAGGCGCTCGGTCGTCACGGCGTTCCGACCAAAGGCTTGATGCTGCAACTCGAGCCGGGTCGTTCGGTACACGGCAACGCTGGCGTACACTTGACCACGGTCGAGGCCGTCAAGAAGATGCGTGCGCCCATCGGCTGGAATCACATCACTGTTGATACTTCGGAGTTCTGGCTGACCGGCGGCCGCTTCGAGCATCACTTGCATGACTATTGTGCTGCCAATCGAATGAATGACCCAGCGACCATCAAAGCCGACGTGGTCGGTCGCAGCTGCTACGGCGATCGCTTGCTCGGTGCGGTGCGGTTGCCCGATCTGCAGGTGGGTGATCTGCTCGCATTGCTCGATACCGGTGCATACCAAGAGGTATCGGCGAGCAACTTCAACGCCATGCCGCGTCCCGCGGCGGTAATGGTCAATGGCAGCGAAGCCTGTGTGATCCGCCGCGCTGAAAACCTCGAGGACGTATTCGCGCGCGATCAACTGCCAGCCCATCTCGAGCGCAAAGCGCCAACCAGCGAAGCGCGCCTCGTCAGCTGAAGGACACTGCCTCATGCCGAGCCCGACCACCGTGCAATTCCCCGAAGTCACCACCCCGGCCAATTGGCCGCCGTTGGGCGATGTGTTTGGGATCCGTTCCCTCGCTCAAGTTGGCGCCGATCTGCGTCATGTGCTGGGCCGCATGGGGCGACGCGGCTTCCAGCTCGACCTGTCATCGATTGGTAACCTGCGTCCACACTTGGCGCTGCCCGCTTATGCCGGACGCGAGCGCGCCGACGGACTGGTGCCGATCATGAATCTGTTCGACCGTGTCGGCGGTGGGCGCGGCTATTCGCAACGAGTGACGAGGCGCACCTGTCGCGACTACCGCGGCGGTCGCTTGAGCTACGACGAGCATGACGGAGTGGACTTCGTCTGCCCCGTCGCCACTCCTGTCGTTGCGGCAGCAGCAGGGACGGTCGTGCTGCTCCGCGATCGCTGGCTTCGCGGCGGCTTGACCATGACCGTCGATCACGGCGCTGGCTTGTCGACCCAATACAGCCACCTGACGCGCGGGCTCGTGCCCATTGGCACGCAAGTTCGTCGAGGCGAGGTGATCGCGCTATCAGGCGCTTCGGGAATCGATATGACCACCTTCTTCCCTTGGGTAGCGCCGCACGTTCACTTCATGGCGTGGCAGCTGGGGCGCCCGGTCGATCCGTTTCTCGCGGAGGGTGAAGCGTCTCGCACGGGGACCTGGCAGCGCCGCAATGAGCCTGCGCCTGCCGATGAGCATGACGCGTCAATTCCGCCGCCGCAGTATGACGCGGCGCTCGCTCGCGAGGTTGCCAGCACTTGTAGTGACCCTGCAATCGCGGGCGAAATAGCCCGAATCGAGCACGAGCCCGCCGCCCTCATTGCCCTGCTCGAGGACTCGCTACATCACGACCGCTGGGCCTGGCCCGAGCGTCACCACGACGCCCAATTGCAGCACCCGGGCCAAGAACAAATCCACCTGAGCTTGCCCCTCGGTCGCCCCCACTATCGCGGTGTCACCATGGCCGACAACCCGTCCACCGCACCTCCAAAAAGCGGCTAGCTTCCCGCATTCTCTTCACTTCAAGCATCGCCGGGATCGCTCGATGCTGCCTGCTCGTCCTCGTCCTGGGTCTTGCTGCCGCCATTGCCAAAGCGGGCGAAGTAGCCCAATAGCGAAGCGCCTACACCGGTTAGGAGGATGCCGATGAAGAGCACGGTGCCGATGATGGGAACAGCGTTGATGGCGGTCAGTACGACCCCGCCTCGAACGTGGGCACCGACGCCGGGTAGCTCAGCTACGGGTGACGGTTGAATATGCTGGGCCGAAAGTCGCGCAGCGCTGGCGAGCCCGAAGATGCCAACGCCGCCAAAGTAGGCGAGCAGCACGAGCAGTTGAAGCGGGCCGGCGCCGTGCAAGATGGCGAGTAGTCCAAAACCGAGCGCAGTGACCAGCACGCCGACGAGCAGCGAGAGCTTGGGTCGATTGCACATCAGCTCGAAGCTCGTCGTGCAGCGCTGCCGAAACACGTTGTTTACGGTAAGACCGAAGGAGCCGAGTCCGATGCCGAGTGCCGCGAGCAGGACAATCAACGCCACCAGCTTGACGAGTCCCACGCCTGGGTGCTCGGGCGTCGCCGCGGCCTGTGCCGGCAGGGCCAACACCATGAGCGAAAACAGGGTCGAGCTTGCGAGCAAGCGAGCGCGTAGTTTTCTGTCAGACATCTTCATTCCTCCTTCAAAGCTCCCTGCTTGTCGTCGTCATCTTGAATCGGGCCACCAACGCGAAACACCCGAGCGCGACCACTGCCGTGGCCACTTCGACACAACCCGCGAAGCCGCATCGAATCGCCAATGAGGGCCGGCTTGCTTGGATGGATTGATCTGCCGAGATGGCCAAGGCCGAGGTCAAGTCCGTCAATCCCCCGAACCAGCTCGCCAGCCAAGACCACGCTTGGCCGGTGTGCACACCAACGCTGCCCATCGCCCAGCTGCCGTAGCCGCTCGCGGTCGTAAGCAGCACGACCACCGTGGCGGCCGCCAATAGCGGGGCGAGCAGTCGAGCAGCCCATGGGTTGACCACCACGGTCTTCGGTTCGATGGCTCGAGAATCGATCTCGGCCATCACTTTGCTGGCAAAGTCCCGGCCCGCCACCCCGCTCGAGGGGGGCTGCAGTAACTCATCGAAGCTGAGCTCGTATAGATCGCGGTCAGGTTCATTCCTCATCGAATAGCTCCTCACCCCGGGCGAGTTTGCGGAAGCTTGCTTTGGCTCGGTTCAGCCAGGTCTTCACGGTTCCCACTGGAATGGTCATGACCGTGGCGATTTGTTCGTATTCGAGTCTTGCCATGTAGCGAAACACCAACACATCCCGGTACTGAGGTCGTAGCTGCGCCAGCAGCCTCTCGACCGCCACGCGCCGCTCACCCTCTAGTACATTCGCCGAGGGTGACTTTGTTTCACTTGTTAGCTCGATTTCTCTCAGCGTCTGGCTTTCGGCTCGGCGTGCGCGCGCTTTGAGATGGTTGATGGCCAGATTGCGCCCAATGCGAAAGAGCCATGGGCGAAATGGCCTACGGGTGTCGAAGCGATGCAAGCTCGAATAAGCTCGCACGAAGGCTTCTTGAGCCACGTCTCTGGCGTCATCGAGGTTGCCGAGCATGGCCCGCAGGATCCCGACGAGCTCATCGCCGTGGGCCAGCACCAGCTCCTCGTATGCGGCTCTATCTCCCGCCAGGCATCTGTCGATGGCGTCCACGACCGTCATGCAAGTTCTCGCTGATAGTTGATACACCCAAGCGGCGGCGCTTGTTTCGCTTTCCTCGCACTGTAGGGAATGGGCCATGGGCCCCAAGCGTCAACGTTGCGGATGTCGGTGCGGCCAAGACCAGCTGTCGGAGCATTGTTCTGGGCTCTTTTCTGCCTGGTGCTAGCTGGTTGTCGTCCCAGCGAGCCCACACCGCACAGCGCAGCGAGCGGGTCAGTAGCGAAGATCACACCAGCAGGCTTCATCGCCGTCGTCCAGAAACCGCTTGAATTCGACGGTCGCTGCGCAACGGCCAGACCAATGGGCGCGCTGAGCAACTATCGCCATCTGCTGGCGACAAAAGCCAAAACCGAAGCGGTGCGCGTGCGTTCCACGCCACTGTGGTCAGCCGCGGATTTGTCGAACGTCATCGGCAAGCTTCCTGGCGGCGCGACCTTTCCTGCTTGGGGACCACTCAAGGGGCGCCCCTCCAATGGCATCGGCTACGCGATTCCGTTGCAAGACAGCTCTGGCAAGCGCTGTCGTGGCTACCTCAGCTACACTGTTGTCGAGGTGCGCTCTTGTGATCATTTCGCCTCAGACGGCGGCTTCAAGGCCTTTCCGCAACCGCTCGACGTGACGCCCGGCCCTTGTAGTGTTCGCCGCTGAGAGCTGCGCGCGACGGCCACCCTCGACTATTCTAGGGCAATCATGAGCAGTCGGATCGGGGGCGCGGGCCTGCCCGCGGCGTTGTTGTTGGCGCTAGGACTACTAGCGCCGCTGTCCTGTGGTGCGGGAACGGACGAGCAAGCCGTGCAATGCAACGGTGACGAGCTGACTTGCTCGGACGATGCAAACGAGCTGCGCGCTTGTGTCGATGGGCGCTGGCAGATCACCCACTGCATGCGCGACGAGATGAAGCTTTGCGAAGATGGTGCGTGTGTCGAGCCATGGCGTTATGGGGCACCGAGTTGGAACGACTGCGCTGAGGAGCCACGAGCGACATCAGAGAGCCTGCTGGACAAAGCCAAAGGCTACGAAGATCTCGCGACCCGCCTGCACGTCCATCCCGAGCTCGGCTGGATGTTGGGCGTCATCTTGCCTTGCAAGGGAAGCGACTGCAGCACGCCGGGCGTCAGCGAAAAGCAGGCCAGCTATCAGGACATCGAGGCTTGGCAGACAGGTGAGAACGACGGGTTGTGGAGCGCGCTCTATCTCACGGCCGAGGCGTATCGCTACGGCGCGACTCATGACCCCGAGGCTGCTGACAACATTCGCTTGCTGCTCGAAGGGCAGCGCAAACGGATGGCCATCACGGGCGTACCCGGCCTGTACACCCGCCAGCTCATCAATCCGGAAATCAAAGGCATGAGCTGTCCGCAGGCGCCGAGCGCGTATTACCCCGACAAAGAGAAAGACGACAACCAGTGGGTCAAGGTGGGCTCCGATGGTTGTGTACAGACGGTCGATCCGCAAACCGACCAATTCGTGTCGAGCAGCCACTGCGGGCTGGACGAGTTTGCGGGCTGGTGCTGGCTCGACAACGTCAGTCAGGATGAATACAGCGGTCACATGTTGGCCCATGCGGCCGTCGCCGCTCTGGTGGACGACGTGCCCGATATCCAAGCCGACAACGCCAAGCTGCTGCTGCAGATTGGCCAGCACCTGTTGGAACACGGCCTCGAGCTTCACGACTGGGACGGGCGGCTCACTGAGCACGGCAAGCTGTGGCCGACCGAATTGCTCGGCGGCTACAACGCGGCGATGTCACTGGCTTTCATGAAGACCATCGTCTTCGCTACCGCCAGCAAAGAGCTCAGCGACTTCTTGGAGCGATGCATGCTGATGCGCAACCAGAGCGATCCTGAAAGCTGCTTGCAGGGCTACGGGGTCGCCGAGCGGCCCTTCAGCGAGCTGGTCGGCAAAGCATCGCTCTATCTCGGCTGCGCGTCGAACTGGAACAACTTCGCCATGCACATGCTGTCGCTTCACACCTTGCTCATGCTCGAGCGTGACCCGGAGCTGCGCGCGACCTATCAAGCTGCGCTGACCGACGACATGTTCGATCCCCCCGGCGCAGAGCGACCCCTTCGCGAGCAGAACAACTCTTTTTACGACTTCATGTTTGCAGCCGACAAGGCGCTCGGCCCCAAGTCGGATGGCCCCGCCTTCGACGCTGTCGAAAATGGTGTCTGCATGCTGCGGCAGTTCCCGGCGAGTGAGCACAAGGCCGCCGTGAGCTGCCCGCCGGACAAGTGCGTGCCCGTATGCGAGGACCGCTTCGGAAAGCCAATGACCGACTATCCTCGTCAGGTAGCCGAGCGCTGCATCGGTACCTTCATGTGGTGGGGCTCTCCCTACACCACGGCCGGCTGCCAAGAGAATCTGCGCAACATCAAGCCACCTGCTGACTACCTGCTGCCCTACTGGATGGGCCGCTACTACGGTTTCATCGACGCGACCATGTAAGCTCTCGGTCGGGCGACACGTTGGGACTCTCCTTGGCTGGCTCTGGTCGTCGAGGACTGAACAACCAATCCCGCACCCGTCCAACGAGGTCCCCATGATTCGCCGCGCCAGCTTCTGCTTGCTGTCCGCTTTGCTCACCGTTTCCGCGTTCGCATGCGCTCCTTCAGTGCCCGCCGTCGGCCCCACGATTGGCAAAGCCCCAGCGCCCCGGCCTGCGAGGCCCCAGCCCACCGACCAATGCAAGACTGACGCGGATTGCCGCGGCGACCTGGTTTGTCGCGAGCGCATCATGGCCCTTTGCGATGTCTGTTTGGGCGGCCCCATGGTGAAGCTCTGCGTGCCGCCGCCCGCTGGCGCCAAGCCGCCGCCGGGCTTGATTCCCAAACCCGCGCCAACCCCAGGGGCCGACTGCCCGAAGCACATCAGTTGCATGCCGCCCTGGGGCCCTGGCGAAACATGCCCACCAGCCGGGCTGATGAAGCGCTGCCCAGACGTTCAGATCAGCTACTGACTTGCAGTGATGCCGCGACGCCGGCCACAATCCATTGATGCGTCGCTTCCGCCGTGGACCTCTGTTGGCTCTGCTGGCATCGCTTTGCGCTTGTGGAGGTGCTGAGGAGGCTGCTGTCGTCGAGCACTTCGCAGTGGTCGTTTCGTTCAACAGCGGCACCACTGAAAAGATGAGCCACGACGGGCTGCCTGATGATGGCTACGGCTCGGAGGAAGCGCTCATTTCCGACACCTACTACGGTGATGGGCTTGCCTGGTTGCCGGTGGTCGAGGACACGCGCCGCTTCTTTGCAGAGACCAAGGCAGACATCGTCGCCTTCCAGGAGATCTTCCACAGCCCCGATTGCGCCGACATTCCCGCCTCCGCACACAAGGGCTTCGTCTGCGAGACCTGGAGCCCGAGTGATCCGACCGTTGCGCTCGATGTCCTCGGGCCCGATTGGCAACTCGCTTGCAACGTTGGCAAGACCGACAAATGCGCAGCGGTCAATCGCAAGTTCGGCAGCTTTCGCGGTTGCGATACCGATCTGTGCATCGATGGCCTGGCCGGCGCCAAGGTCGAGGACTGCGGCAAAGGCTCCCGCATAGGCCGCGGGATCATCGATCTCGTTGATGGCGGCACGCTCACTTTGGTCAACGTCCACGGTTCATCAGGCATCGCCGAGGACGACCAAAACTGTCGCGTCAAACAGTTCGAGCAGATCTTCGTCGATCTGGGAACCGGCGATGGCGAGCCAGCCGCCAACGGTGAGCGCAACATCATCATGGGCGATCTCAACACCGATCCGGGGCGCATGGATAACTTCGATCCGAGCGCCCAGCTGTTCAACGCCCACGTCGGCGACGGTAAGAAATTCCATTTCATCTCCGATGTCGGTGAAGAAGCCCTCGCCTCCTACGCCAACGTCTTCAACATCGATCACGTCGTCAGCGATGTCTTCGACGGCAGCTGTTGGATCGCAGGCGTCAGTCCGGGCCACCCTGCTGTCAGTGACGTGCTCTACTTCGATCACAAGCCCATCGTGTGCGCCATCGACTGAAGCCGTTCCTCTCCCCGCGCCGAGCTGCCATCAGTCGTTCTTGGCACCGGCGCAGATCCAGCGGGTCACCACGGCGATCTTCTCGCTTTCGAGGATGCCCTCAGGTGGCATCGGAAATCCCGAGCACAGTCGTACGTTTTGCATCTTGTCGATTAGGTAACTCGATTCAGGTGCGTGGGGCGCGACCCGCGCGCGTTGGTCACACTGGGTCGAAGGCACGCTGACCAGCTGGGAATAGGCCTTGTCTGCGAGCAGCGACACGCTCTTCGGTCCGCCGGCTTGGTGGCACATTGCGTTGGTGCAAGCGCTAGCGAATATCGCCATTACGGCGGTGGAGAAGCTCGGCGGTGATGGGTCGGGTTGGCAGACGCAGCTTCCTGCCTCGCAGCTCTGGCCCGCGGCGCATGGGTTGAAACAAGCGCCACAGTGCAACGGATCGCTGCTCAAGTCCGCCGCGCATCCGCCGCCGCTGCCGCCCGCACCGCCATTGCCCGCTCCGCCGTTGCCCCCGCCGCCAGCAGCGGTGCTGCCGCTTGCGGTCTCGCTGCTTGTCCCGCTGTCGCCCCCGCCGCCCTGCGCGCTGGTAGAGCTTGCTGCCTGGCCGCCAGCGCCTTCAGTTTGGGCGGGACTGCACGCCAGGAGGTTGAGATTGGCGAGCAAGAGGATCGAAAGTGCGCTTGGGCTCGCCCCCGGCCTACTCTGCCTGGTTCGCCCAACGCGTCTCTTCGCCAACGGCACAGTTGGAGATTAGCATGGCCGGCCATACCGTGATGTTTGCTCCTCAACCAAAGCGCCTCGGCCGAAGCAGCCATCTTGACTGCACCCATTTGGCCCCATACCTTGTGACGATGGCCTGGCGACTAGTCGGCTGGAGCGCGCTTGCGGCGCTACTGTTGGTGGCGTTTGCGTGCGAGAGCGACGAGTCCGCGGCTACGGTGTGCATACCGGGCACGACCATCTCTTGCGCTTGCCCAAAAGGGCTTTTGGGTACGCAGACCTGCTTGCCAGGTGGGCTCGGCTACGGTCCATGTGACTATTGCGACGATTCTTCAGGTGGTGCCGGCACTGGTGGCAACCAGGGCGGCTCGTCGGGGACGTCGACGGCGGGCGCGGGTGGCGGCACCGGCGGCGCGGGTGGTAGCGTGGGCGGCGCTGGCGGCACGGGTGGTAGCGTGGGCGGCGGCGGAAGCGGTGGTGCGGGCGGCTCCGTGCTGTTCCAATGCGTGGACGTCAAGACCATCGAGCCCACGATCGACTTCCCAGGTTGTGACAACCTCGACCAGAGCAAATGCCTCTGCGAGGGCTGCAAGGCCGACGGTATTTGCTTCAACCCCTCCATGAAGATTGCCGACGACTGCGTCTGTCCAGATTGCGCGGCCGATCCCTACTGTTCCGATCCCAAGAGCTGCGAGCAAGATGGGATCTGTAACCCTTACTTCGAGGGATGCGCGTGCGCTGACTGCGCCGACCATCCGAGCTGCTCATGATCGTCATCACACGGCGGACTCGGGGCGTAGTGCTGGCGCTGATCACAATGGTGCTGCTGGTGGTCACCTGCGGTGGCGATGAGTCACCCGCGCAGAGTTGCACACCGGGAACCAGCGTCGCATGTATCGGGTCAGGACAATGCGAAGGCGCGCGCGTCTGTCTCGCCGATGGCTCAGGCTACGGTGCTTGTGATTGTGGAAGCGCGACTACCAGCGGTAGTGCTGGAGCGACTGGGGTGGCGGGACACGGAGGAAGCAGCTCCAACGGCGGCGCGGGCGGAGTTGCCGTGGGCGGGGCCTCGAGCGGCGGAAGCGGAGGAGCGCCTAGCGCAACGTGCCAACCGGACAGTGGTGACGACGGCTGCGTGCTTTGTGCGAAGAGCTCTTGCTGCGACCCCTATCTGACCTGTTTCGCGTCGCCAGACTGCGCTTGTTACGTCAGTTGCACATTCAAGACGCCGGGTTTGTGCTTGGGCCAATGCGGACTGAGCGCTGTGCCAGAAGGGGCCGTGGGGCTGCTCGACTGCACACACATGAAGTGCAGCGTGGACTGCACGCCCGGAGCGTGACGGTATTGATCCCAATTTGCGTCTGAGCGTCATATCTCGTGACCGCCTGCAGGCACCCAAGAAACTCTGCGCTCATGCCGCCCGCTCATGCCGCCCCTGCGGAGTATGATAGAGTGCATCTACGGGGCTTTTGAGCAGCGGAGCGCTGCGTCAGGTCGGTGTCATGCGACGCGTTGGAACCTTGGTCGGGCTGGTTTCGTTCGTTGGAGCGGCGGCGGTCGCGTGTGAGAGTGGTGAAGTCGGTGGCGGTCCTGGTCCCGGCAGCACGACGGCGGCGGGCGGGAGCACCTCATCCGCCGGTGGGATGACGTCGAGTAGCACCGAGACGGGTTTTGGAGGTGGCTTCAACCCTGAGAAGCTCCCATGCGATGATCACGCTGGCGAGATCATCTGCGTCGGCAATACGGCCATCACCTGCGACGCGAACGGCAAAGAGCAAGCCACTGAAGACTGTGGCGACAGCGCCTGCGTTTCTGGGCAGGGCTGCGTGCTGTGCATCGCCGGGCAATTCTCATGCGATGGCAACATCCTGCGCAGCTGCAACACTGGCCCGCCGCCCAGCTGGGATGTGGTGGACACCTGCGATCCGGTCTCGAAGGTGTGTGATTCGAAGCAAGGTACGTGCGCCCCATTGACGGCTATCGGCACCGATGTCGTCACCGGGCAATACTACCGCTACGCGCGCTTCACCAAAGACAACAGCCCATTTTTGGGCGGCTACGATACCGACTCTTACGGCAACCTCATCTATGTCAATCGCGACGGTGAGTTCCTCGACGTCTACGCCGTGGATCTGCTCGACTCGGATGGAGACGGCAAGCTCGAGCCCAACCAGCATCCCGAAAACCCCGACGCCAAAGGGCCTGTCGAGGAGCGGGTGCTCACCTGGGTCAAGACCTACAACGTTCCCGATCTGGGTGACCCCAACTCTGCCGAGCTCTACGCCGCTGCAGACCGCGTCTATTGGGTGACGGGCTACCCTTCGAAGGTGGGCGTCATTTACGAATTCGTCTTCGCCACCCAAGCCACCACCAAGCTCATTGACGCTCCGTCACCGACTTCTGGCATGGCGTTTCTGGGCAGGGACGAAACGAGCGGTATTTGGTACAGCGGTGTGCATTACGAGCGCATCGTGTACTCCTTCCACCCGTCCAGCGGCGCCTGGATCCCTGAGTTCAAGTACCCTGATCTCGCCGGCGACCACATGGACGGCATGGAGGTGGTTACCGATCCCAACAGTGGCACGACGTACGTCTACGTTTCCGACATGACCAGCGACTTCATCGGCCAATACGTGAAGAAACGTGGTGGTGGCTGGAAACAGCAGAACTTGTTCAAATACGACGGCACTGCCGACATGGTCGAAGGCATGGGCTTCGGCGCCTTCAACCACTTCTGGGTCAGCGGTCACCCCGAGCACTCGCTCTACGAGCTCGGAGGCGGCGAGCTGGCCAAATACACCGAGCCAGAAGCGCCGCCGCCCAAGTAGATCATGGCGCCTGAATGTCGCGATTTACGACATTCAGGCGCTCTGTTGGCACAGGCCCAGAATGTCGCGATTTGCGACATTCAAAGGCCGAGCGCATCAGGCCGGGCGCTCGAATAGGCCGGCTGCGCCTTGGCCGCCGCCGATGCACATCGTCACGATGGCGTAGCGACCGTTGCGGCGCTTGAGCTCGTACAGCGCAGTGGCTGCGAGCTTGGCACCGGTGCAGCCGAGGGGGTGGCCCAGGGCGATGGCGCCGCCGTTGACGTTGAGCTTGTCGTCGGGGATCTCGAGGATCTTCTGCACGTACACCGACTGACTGGCGAAGGCCTCGTTGACCTCGATCAGATCGATGTCGGCCATGCTCAGCCCGGTCTTGGCAAAGAGCTTCTGCACCGCCGGGATGGGACCGATGCCCATGATGGCCGGCTCCACGCCGGTGGTGGCAAAGGCGCGGAAGTAACCAAGCGGTTCGATGCCGAGCTCGTCGGCTTTGGCTTTGCTCATCACCAAGCTTGCGGCCGCGCCGTCCGATAGGGGCGAGGAACTGCCGGCTGTTACCGATCCGGTCAACGAGAACGCTGGCCTGAGCTTGGCTAGGCCCTCGAGCGTCGTCTCTGACCGGGGCAGCTCATCGGTGTCGAAATCGAAGAACTGTTTTTCGCCGTCGACGTAGCGGATGGCGCGAACAGGGACGATCTCGTCCTTGAACTTGCCCGCTTCGATGGCCGCCTTCGCCTTCATTTGAGAGCTGTAGGCAAACGCGTCTTGGCTCTCGCGGCTGATCTCGAATTGCTTGACGACATTTTCCGCGGTGATCCCCATCGGCGTGTGCGCCGAGGGCATCTTCTCCATCAGCTCTGGTGAGGCGCTGAGGTGAAAGCCGGTCATCGGCGTCGAGCTCATGCACTCGACGCCGCCCGCTACCAGAATGTCGTTCTGCCCGAAGGCAATGGACCCGGCGGCAATAGCGATGGCTTGCAAACCACTCGAGCAGAAACGGTTGACGGTGATGGCAGAGGTTTCCACCGGTAAGCCACCGAGTAGTGCAGCAAGGCGCGCTATGTTGAGCCCTTGCTCACCTTCCGGCATGGCGCAGCCGAGGACGACGTCCTCGACCATTTCGGGTTTTACTTTTGGCACGCGCTCGAGCAGCGCGCGAATGACGTCTCCGGCTAGCTCATCGGGGCGCTTGTGCGCGAGCGAGCCTTTATGGGCACGGCCTACCGCAGAGCGGACCGCTTCGGCGATGATCACGTCGGTCATGGCAGTCTTCCTTTCACAAATCGGGCCTATAAGCGGCTCTGCTAGTTCCTCAGCGGTTTGTTCTTCATCAACATGTGTTGCATGCGCTCTTGGCTCTTCGGCTCACCGCACAAGCTCACGAAAGCTTCGCGCTCCAGATCCAAGATCTCTTGCTCGGTCACCTCGTGGCTCGCGCCAGAGACGCCGCCGCACAGCACGTGGGCGAGCTTGCGGCCGATGAGCCCATCATGCTCGGTAGCCCAGCCCGCATCGATCATCGTGTTGATGAACATGCCGAGCGTCGCGATGCCGCTCTCGCCGGGCAGCTTGTGGGCGCGCGGTATGGGTGCGTGGTAGCCGCTGTTGGCCATGCCGATGACCTTTTGCTTGGCTTCGTACAGCTGTCGTGCGCGGTCGAAGGACACGCCGTCCGTGGCGCGGAAGTAGCCGAGTCGTTTCGCTTCCTCTGCGCTGGTCGCCACGTTGGCGGTGGCCATGTTCTTGAACACCTGCGTGACGTACGCGTAGACGTCGACCTCAGCGCCTTCAGGGATCGTCTCCAGCGCGCGCCAGAGCATGTTGAGCGTGCCGCCGCCACCGGGGATGATGCCGACGCCGACCTCAACGAGACCCGAATAGGTCTCCGAAGCGGCTTGCACTGCAGCGGAGCCGAAGCACAGCTCGAGGCCACCGCCGAGGGTCATGCCGAAGGGCGCTGACACGACGGGCACCTGTGAGTACTTCATGCGCTGGGTGGCGTTTTGGTACTCGCTGACCAGCTCGTGGATCTTGTCCCACTGCTTCTGCTGGGCGGCCATCACCACCAACATGATGTTGGCGCCGACGCAGAAGTTGGCGCCCTCGTTGAACAGCAACACGCCGCCGAAGTCGCGCTCAGCCCGGTCGACCGCGTCGTGCAACATCTGGATGTTGTCGCCGTCGAGGCTGTTGGCTTTGGACTTGAAGGTCAGGCCAAGTACGCCGTCACCCAAATCCCAAGCCTCGGCGCTGTCGTTCTTGAGGACGGGCGCGTCGCCCTTGCGCATGGCGGCGAGGGAAATCTCGCGCGGGTCGCTCTTGACGCCGATGTAGTCGGCCTTGCCCAGGTTGTAGACGCGGCCATTGTCGTAGAAGCTCTTGGCCCCTGCATCGCGCATGGCCAAGATGCTGGCTGGCAGCTCGATCCCGTCCTCGAGCAATCGCTCGACAGTCTCGGCAAAGCCAAGCGCATCCCAAATTTGGAATGGGCCGAGCTCCCAATTGTAGCCCCAGCGCATGGCGGCATCGATGCCGGCGAGGTCATCACTGATTTCGCCAACGCGCTGGGCCGCGTAGGCCAACGAGCGCGAGATGGCTTTCCAGGCGTACTCGCCCACGATGCCTTCGGTGGCGACGAGCTTGGCGATTCGCTTGGCAGGATCACCGATCTCGGAGATCGACTTGCACTTGTTGCGGATGTCCTTGTCGCCGCCTCGCGGGCGGTACTCGCCCGTCTTGGGATCGAGCGTCTCGATGCCGCCCTTGCCTTTGCGGTAGAAGCCGGCCCTGCTCTTGGAGCCGAGCTGACCTGCTTTGATCATGTTGCGGACGTAGTCCGGCACGAGGAAGGTTTCGCGGTCTTCGTCGTCAGTCAGCACCTCGTGGCAGTTGTCCACGACGTGTGCGAGCGTGTCGAGTCCCACCATGTCGCCGGTGCGGAAGGTGGCGCTCTTGGGGTGACCCATTGGCACACCGGTGATTTGGTCGACATCCTCGGGCGTCAGATCGTGCTCCAGCATCAAGTGGATGCAGGCCATCATCCCGTGGGCGCCGATGCGGTTGGCCACGAAGTTGGGCGTGTCCTTGGCATAGACGATGCCTTTGCCCAGCACGTCTTTGCCGAACATCTCGATGCGCTCGATCGTTGCCGGATCCGTATCGGGTCCGCAAACCAGCTCGAGCAACTTCATGTAGCGCGGCGGGTTGAAGAAGTGCGTGATCAAGAAGCGCTTGCGGAAGCCTTCCGAGCGGCCCTCGAGCATGTCGACGATGCGCAGACCAGAGGTATTCGAGGCCACGATGGTGTTGTCGTCGGTGATCGCTTCGAGCTTCTCGAAAAGAGAGCGCTTGATGTCGAGTCGCTCGATGATCGCTTCGACGATCAGATCGACATCTTTCACTCGCTCGAGATCGTCATCGAAGTTGCCGATCTCGATTAGCTGTTTGTTCGACTTGTGGGTGAAGGAGGCTGGCTTCGACTTGAGCAGCTTCTTCAGCGCGCCGGCAGCGAAGGCGTTGCGCGCGTCCTTGTCTTCTCTGGCTTTTCCTTCGAGCTTGGGGGGCACGATGTCGAGCAGCAGAACACCGATGCCGGCATTGGCGGCGTGCGCAGCGATCCCGCTACCCATCACGCCCGCGCCGAGAACGGCGATGCGTCGAATTGGCTTGCTCATGAGTTCCTCACTTGGCTGGCTGGACGGCGCACTCGAGCGAGCAGCCCGTCGTGCGTTGTCCGTCCAAAGGGGCCGTTCTTATAGCACTCGGCTATCGCGCAGTGCGTCATTATCGATGCGCTCCAACAACTCGCAAATGCGCACAGGGTGCGCCCAGCGCATCGCAAATTGCTGGCAAGTGGCGGGTTTCATTGGGGGCCTCTTCAGTAAGCGCGAGGCGCATTGTCTGCGCGAGGCGTAAGGATGGCAAACGAGCCCAGCATGGCTGGCTCCTGCCGAGTGGCAGCATTTCTCTCGTCACCCATGCACATCGCCCCTTCCAGCTCGCCACCTCGAGTCGACGCAGGGCGGCACGCGTCCGCTGAGGCCAAAACAGCCATTTGTTAAAGGCGAGCGCGGTTCGGCCGTTCCCGAGATCGGGAGTGTCTCCCATTCGAGATCGCCATGCTCGCAATCAAGCCTCAGCTGAGCGCACTGCCTCCTACGCTGTTGAGACCAGCGGCCGAAGCACAAAAAGCAGATGAAATGTGCGAAACGCTGCGCACGATGCGCGCAGCCATCGAGCGTGACAAGGACGATCCAGCGCTGTTGATTGTCTACGCCGAGTACATCGAGGCAATGAGCTTCTACAACCCTCGGCGCTGGTTCGTGCCGCCAGCGGGTTTGGCTTGGGCTAGCGAGGATCTGTTCGACATTTGTGATCAACTGATGGCGTGCTGCGAGGGGCAACGCGGGGAACACAAGCTAGCGGACTCGAGCGCCCGTCTGTTGACCTGCTCGATGACCACCATCATCTCGCATGTCGTTTCCTTTTTGTCGCTGCCAGAAGCAGACGACATCCAGGCTGCGGTGGTGAGGACGGCGACGGGCGCGTCGCAGCGGTTTCGGTCGTGGTGCGCCCCCGACGAGCCCAATCGTCATCAGATGTTCGGCGTGCTCGCCTATGCG
The DNA here is from genome assembly GCA_964599485.1 of uncultured Polyangiaceae bacterium. GTDB lineage: Bacteria > Myxococcota_A > Polyangia > Polyangiales > Polyangiaceae > JAPYTK01. Next base: position 30,637 of record CAZRGL010000004.1, on the reverse strand, counting down.
GTGGTCGGGGCAGCGAGCCGCGCTACCGAGCGTCTGCTTTCAGATCCGGACTGCGATGATCTCGATGAAATCGTACCGGCCATCGTGCACGGGCTGGCGGAGGCTTTGGCCACGCTCGAGCAGTTGCGCCACGAGTGCCCTGCAGAGTTGTGGTTCGACAGTGGTCTAGGAAGTCATTGGGCCGGAGAAGCCTCGCGGGGTGTTCGTGCGCTGCAAGGAATTGCGTGGAGCTACGACATGCTGGGTCAGCTCGGATTGCCTCTCGACAAGCGGGTGATGAACGCCCAGCTCGACGCCATCGAGATGCTCTGGCCCCATACGATCGATGATGCCCGCGAGCTCACCGCAGTGCTCGGGGCGCTCGCTCATGGCGTGTCGGCCTGGTCGACAGCCATCGAGCAAAAGACGGTCGACAGCGTGCAGATGCCCAATCGCGCGCTGTGGTTGGCGCGACAAGCCGCGGGGATACATGGTGGCAATCTCCAAATCGCGCACAAGTTGCTCGATGTCGCCCAAGCTCTCGTGGCCACTTCCGGCGCCGCGCTGGAGCAGGGAGTCGTCAGCGACGCGCGCCTCGCGACGCGGTCGGCCAAGATGGTTCGCACTGCGGTGGAGCGAGGCGGCGGGATGATTCTCCCCCAAGCATTGCTGGGTACGGTGGACAATCTCGCCCGCGTCACCGCATCTGCATGGCGCGCTAGCGCGCCCGACTTCGAAGACTTACTCAACGAGCTGAGCGCGCTTACTTCTGGCGCTGTGCGACCCGCCATCGGCGATTCCTGAGTGCGCGCCCGTTCGGGCGCTTGGCACAAGGCCTGGTGAGACGGTGATACAATCACCGCTGCGACATGCGCACGGCCTACGCAAGCATCATCATCGTTGCGCTGGGCTTGCTGGCCACGAGCGGACAGCAAGCCTGCACGAGCCATGGGACCACTGGTGGCGAGAAGGTGTGCCAGCCGGGCCGGACGATCAGCTGTGCTTGCCCCGGTGGCAGCAACAGTGGCGTGCAGAGCTGTGCGTCGAACGGCAAATCCTGGGGTCCTTGTGGACAATGCCCGAGCAGCACGTCTGGTGGTGGCGGCGCCGGCACGACAGGCTCCGGCGCGGGCGGCGCTGGCGGCTCGAGCACATCGACCTCCTCGACCTCATCCAACGGAGCAGGTGGACAAGGAGGCACGAGCAGCTCTGGCGCGACCGGAGGGACCGGCGGCAACGGCAGCGGTGCTACCGGCGGCAATGGCAACGGAGGAACAGGCGGAGCCACCGGCGGCAATGGCAACGGAGCCGGAGGAACAGGCGGAGCTGGTACGGCTGGAGCTGGAGGGATGGGCGGAGCCGGCATGGGCGGCATGGGCGGAAGCGGTATCAGCGCGTGCGCCAATGCGGCGCCCAATCCCGCGACAGGCCAGCGATGTCCGCTCTACACTCCTTGTCAGCAAGGCTCCGAGTGCGGCGTCTCGCAGGGCTGTCAGACTTGGTACTGCTCACTTGCCAAGACCTGTCAGCTTCTGGCCAAGTCGGGCTGCTGGCAGAAGGCCGGCGGCAACTGCAGCGCTGACGTGGTCTTCACTCATTACTACGCGCCGCCTGTAGACAAGGACTTCCTCGCGCCTGATGGCATCAGTCTTCGCGAGCTGGCCTCCGTCGTTCTGGAGATAAAGAACAACACCTCAACCAAGCTGTACTTGGACGAGCTGCCGCTCGGTATCGACCTAGGCGGCAACGGCTCGAAGTACGACGTGGACGCCGTCAAAGTCTTCCAGGACTTCGGCGGCAGCGAGCACGACAAGCCGGGCGACAGTTATGTGTGTCTGCAGGGAGATCCCTTCTCGTTTCCAGCCAACGGTATCTTGTCTGGCTGCAGCGCCAGCAGCTTCGCGGGCGTGCCTGCCAACGGCACCCGACGCTTTCTGCTCAATCTTGCATTCGTGAAGAGCAAGTCATACATCGCCGGACGCTCCTACCGCTTACGCATCCCTTCGCTCAATGGCGTCAAGCTAGTCGAGAAATTCAACGGACCGGCCTTCGGCGGCACCATGTGCGGCATCAGCCCCCAGGGCTACACTGGCGCCTGGATTCACGCCAAGTAATGTCGTTACGGATTTCGACCGAGCGGCATCGAGGATTTGCCTGATGAGATAACTTCAACCGGAACCGGGCAGAAGATTCGATCGAAGACTCGTCAACGGGATTTCGGATTGTGAATGCCCTGAGCGGGAAGTCGTCGCACCGGCACCTGAGGGTCGAGACAATAGCCACTCTTGCGCGTCAACAGAATGGTGGACAGTCCCTTCTTGCGCAAACGTGCGATCGCGACATAGAGGCGATTGGCAGCTGCTTCGGGCAGAATCTGCTCGTCAGGCCAGGCCATACGAATGAGCGCCTCGGTTGAAAGACATGTGTTGGGCTCGGCCAGCCGCCGAACCAGCAACGCTCGCAACAGCGTGCACAGGAGCGGTTGCTCGGTCAGCTCCGTCATCGATCCACCAGGTGGGCGGAACCAACTGCCGTCCTTGGCAACGAGCAGCGTGTCGGGTGGCATGGTCGCTTCGGGGCTCAAGCACGACGCGCGTAGCAGCGCATCGCCTACCGTTTGCACGGCGATTCTCACTTCGCCCGACTGCTCGCACGCACAGGGCCTGCCTTGGGGATGAGCCTTGCTCGGTGGTCCGGGCTGTGATGCCGCGGCGATGCGTCCTCGGGCTACATCGAGGTGTGCTTGTACAGCGCTCTCGTTGCCGGTTTGATGCGCGTCGTGGGCCTTGGCGATGTCCAGGAAGGATGCGTAGATTTCGAGTGCGCCGCCCGCCACACCAAGATCGAGGCCCGCCATCGATGCGCGCGCGGCAGTGAAAGACGCATCGGCTGGTTTGATCGCCCCCTCGAGCGCGTGGGCCACACCAATGACTGTGTGACACCAAGCGATCAAGCGAGCCTCACGGTCGATCTTCTCGCCGACCGCGAGCGCTTGCTTTCCGCAGCGCATGGCTTCAGTCGCGTTGAGCTCGGAACAGGCGACGAGCGCTAGGCCGAGTAAACTCCAACCGGTTCTCGAGCGATGACCGACCGCGCGATGTCGCTCGAGCGCTTGCTCGTGGTCGCGGCGGCTTTGCTCGAACAGACCCTGCTCGAGGTTGAGGGTGCCGACCAGCGACAGTGCAACCGCTTCGGCGCTCGGATCGGCCGACTCTCGCGTGGCGTTGAGGCTTTGGTCGAACTTGGCGCGCGCCTCCTTGTGGTGGCCCACATCGTGTTTCAGCAGGCCTTCGTACATGATCGTGATCGCTTCCTGCTGAACATCGCCGTTGCGTCGATGCAGGACCAGCGCCCGCTCGTACAGCGCGCGGGCCTCCTCGGAACGTCGTCTGAAGTGCTCCAAGAACCCAAGCGCGCGCAGGACCTTGCCTTCGACCGGCACCCCATCGAGGGAGCCACAGAGCGTCAGCGCCTCGTCGAGCTCGCCTTGGGCGTCATCGATCGAGCGCTGGGCCCAATGGACCAAGGCGCGCGTCAGGAGCGCCTCGACTTCGAGCTCCGCGCACCGTTCGCTCTTGGCCAGCTCGATTGCGGCCGCCCCATCGGTCAGGGCTTCCGCCCGCCGACCGAGGATTCGTTTGAGATTGGCCCGCGCGACCAAGACCTCGGCCTGTAAGGCGCGCTCAGCACTGCGCTCCGCTGCTTCACAGGCGCTATCGAGTAGCTCGAGGTGCAGATTGAAGGGGCCTTGGGCGATGAACAACGGATCGAGAGCCAATACGGCGCGTGCAGCCCGCTGCGGATTGTCGTCGAGCTCACGCCGATGGGCGGCGATCAAGTTGCTCCGCTCGAGGGCGCTGGCGGCGACGACATCAGCGCCGCGTCGCCCGCTGGCTTCGCGCACCCACTTGGCGCCTTGGAGCAAGAAGAAATGAGCGTGTCGCTGCTCGACCGCTCGTTGTTGCTTGGTGGCGGAGAGTTTTTCTTCAGCGTATGCGCGGATGCTTTCGACCATGCCGAAGCGTGTCTGACCATCCTGCTCGGTCGCGGTACTGACGAGCAGCAGCGATTTGTCGTGTAGCTCCTGGAGGATCTCCAAGCAGTCGCCTTCTGGATCGGGCAGCTGCACGACGGCTTCGGCTGCCTCGACGGTGAAGCCTCCTCGGAACGCGCTGCATTGCATCAACGTGGCCTGCTCGGAGCTCCCCAGCAAAGCCCATGAATCGTCGATGGCGGTCCGCAAGCTGAGCTGTCGCGCGGGTCGATCCCTGAGGCTGCTTTTCAGCACGTCGAAGCGGCGCGAAAGACGTTCGAGCAGCGTGGCGGGGGACAAGACTGGCGCACGAGCCGCAGCCAGCTCGATGGCCAAGGGGAGACTGTCGAGGCGCGCTACGATCGTGTGCACGAGCTCGAGTTGGTTTTCGGCGAAGGACCAACTCGCGCCGGCAGCTCTGGCCCGCTGCTGGAACAACGTTACAGCGTTTTCGGGACTCAGTGGTGCAAGCTCGTAGCGGACCTCGCCGTGTAGCCCGAGCTTGACGCGCGAGGTTACGACGATGCGCGTGTCCTTCGCCATGTCGAGCCACCGCCCCACGGTTTCGGGACCGGCTTCGACCAATTGCTCGAAGTTGTCGAGAATCAACAGCAGTGGTCCGCGGTCCAGTAGGACCTCGCCGATTCGGGTGACCAAATCGCGCGGCGTTTCGCCCTGAGTCAGCCGAGCCTGCAGAACGTCCCCCACCACCGCGAGAATCTCTGCGCTGTTGCGGGCGAGCCCCAAATCGCAGAACCAGACCTCGTCGTTCGTGCGCTGCAAATGGGCGCGTCCGAGCTGCTGCGCGACCCTGGTTTTGCCGACGCCAGGTGGTCCGCTGATGGTCAGCAATCGCGAATGCGCGATGAGGCCCTCCAGCTCCGTTAGGTCGGCGGCGCGACCAATGAAGCTGGTGCGTTCGGCTGGGATGTTGGTGCGGGGCTCGTCCACGTGCGCGTTGCCGGCCAGCATAGCCGACAGCTGCACGACTGACGAGCACCTCAACGGCCGAGATCGCTGCCCGAATCAGCAGCCGTGCACGTTGGCTCTCATCGGGCTCAGCGTTTCTTGTCTCGGGCGCGGCGGCCACGTTGGCAAGCGATCCAGAATGACTGCAGCTTGCTCGTGTCCTCTGGTCGCACTGCGGTGTACTGCACACCCAACAACACGTTACGTCTCGCCCCTGGACGCGGCGTACCGGCCAACCGAGCCGCCAGCTTGATGGGCTCAGATTGAGTCGAGATCTCCACGTGAAGCTCGAACGCCTTCCCCTTTGCCCAGGAAGCCAGTGGCAAACGCCGCGCCGCCGTGGCGTCGATGGACAGTCCGAGGCCTCCTGGTAGGTTGTCGATGCCCACCGATATGTCGCGCACGGCCAGCACGAAGCTGCCTTCTGGCGTCCGGCAACGTGCCGTGGCGGCCATGTCTGGGGGGATCGGTGCGCGGAAAACCCGGCGCCGATTCTCACCGTCTTGCGCGCTTCGACCCCCGCTGTCGAAGAGCGGGAGGTTGAGGGTCGAACCGCCACGAAGATCCAGGGAGCGCTCAATCTTGCGTCGCAACGCGTCTGGGTCGAGCGGGAGCGACAGAAAGTCATCAGCTCCGCACTTGATCAACTCCACTGCGATGTCCGGCGTCGCTCCGGAAGCCATGATGACGATGGGCACGCTGGGGTTGAGCCGATGAACCTTGGTGAACGGCGCCAAGCCGTCGGGGGCTACCAAGTCGAGCTCGAGCAGCAAGACATCGAGGGCTTGGCTGCCGAGACGCCGCTCGTCTTCCGGCAGTATTTGGTGCACCGAGGCAAGCCCATCCATAGCCTCACGACAAGTGCCGAGAAGCTCTTCTCTAGCAACCAAACCGATGGTGTATTTGCCCTTGGACATTCCCCCCGGTCTATTGAACAGTCCCCCTATTCAGGCCCCTAGCGTAGCCGCTATCCACCAGTCTGGCGAATCACGGGTTGGCACGAGCTGACTTCAATAAGCATCAACAACGCGGACAAATGAGCATCAAACGGATCGGGATCATGACCGGTGGGGGCGACTGTCCGGGGCTAAATGCTGTCATTCGGGCCGTCGTTCTCAAGGCGAAAGCGCGTGGTTGGCACGTGTTGGGCATCGAGGACGCAACGAATGGCCTCATCGATTTGGACTACCGATCACCACGTGGCAACCGCTGGCTCGAGGTCGAGGATGTCGAGGACATTCTGGTCAAAGGTGGAACGATTCTGGGCACATCGAACAAGAGTGACCCTTTTCGTTTCGTGGTCGAGCGCGACGGCCAGCAGGTGGAGCAGGATGTCTCAGATCAGGTGGTCGCAAACTACGAAACGCTCGGTTTGGATGCGCTGATCAGCGTTGGTGGCGATGGGAGCATGAAGATCGCTCAGCAGCTCGGCGACAAAGGACTGCGCATCGTTGGCGTTCCCAAGACCATCGACCAGGACCTCGGTGCCACCGACTACACGTTCGGCTTCAACACCGCGGTGCAGACCGCTACCGACGCAATTGATCGATTGCAGGACACAGCGGAGAGCCACGACCGGGTGATGATCCTCGAGGTCATGGGACGCGACGCCGGTTGGATAGCCTTGTTTGCGGCTATCGCGGGGTCTGCTCATGTTTGTCTCATCCCCGAGATTCCGTTTGAGTTGGAGCGTGTGGTCGAGTCGATCAGAGTGCGACGCCGGTCGGGTCACCCCTTCAGCATCGTCGTCGTTGCTGAAGGGGCGCGTCCCAAGGCGGGACAACAGAGTTACGAGGGGCCGCGCGAGCTAGGCGCCATGCCCAAGTTGTTCGGCCTGAGTCACAAGCTGGCCGCGGCGCTCGAGCCACATCTCGAGCTCGATGTTCGGGTGACCGTGCTCGGTCATATTCAACGGGGCGGATCCCCAACCCAATTCGACCGCATCTTGGGAACACGTTTCGGCGCTGCCGCAGTAGACGCGGTTGCGGCCGGCAAGTTCGGGCACATGGTCGCGTTGCGTACGCCGGAGATCGAGATGGTGCCCATCGCGGAAGCCATCGCCAACCCTCGCTTGATCAATCCGGCGGGGCAGCTCGTGCAAGCCGCGCGGGATGTAGGAATCTGTTTTGGCGACCTCTATTTCGACAAACAAACGGGCTGACGAGATGATTCGCTCCTGCCGTTGGCTGGTTCTTGCGCTCGCTCTGGTTGGGTGTGCGAATCGGCCCCAGCAATTGCCTGCGAGCGGCAGTCTGACGCTTCGAGAAGTGCTCGCCATGAGCCCAGCAGTGGTAGCGGCTTTGTCCGATGCGGAGCGCGGGTCGTTGTGCGATCGCCTCGACGCGGGCGTCAAAGCCCAGGCCAGCGCGGGCAAGCTCCGACCAGCTGCGGCCGGCGATGTGCCCGCTGCGCCGCGCCACGCGCTCGAGCTCCCGGTTGGTTTTCGTCTCGCGCTGGCCCTCGACGACGAACGTCGCAGTGGCGGGCAGGATGCTGTGCTCGCGGCGTCCGTGGACAAGACTGCCTTAGCGCCGTTACGCGTGGCTGCGCTTTGTGAGGGCTCGGCTGTTCCTGAAGGCGGCAAAGTCTGGCGCGGTAAGATGCGGCTCCAGCAAGTTGCTACGCGCGATCCCCTTCTGCCGGATCCGGATTCTAGCGCGCCTGCGCCGGGATCGAGCGTGCCGGCTTCGGGATCGAGCGTGCCGGCTTCGGGATCGAGCGCGCCTGATCCAGGAGACGCGCCCGGCCCAGGGAAGACCTCTTTGCCTGCGGGATTGCAGGTGCCCGATTGGTTGGAAGCGCGATTGCGGATGGCCCTCGCCGGCTTGTCGAGTCTCGAGACGGAGCTGGTCGTCAGTCAAGCGCGTGGCGCACCCTTCGCGCTGCTGTACGTACCTGCGGCCAGCACGCTGTATGTCAATCCCGTCGCGCTCGCGCTCGCTCCGGACAAAGAGCATCGTCACTGGGCGACGCATTGGAAGCCGCCCACTTACGACGGTCGGGTCTGCAAGCCGAGCGACGCGCACTGCCTTGCGGAGGCCATGACGTTGACGCGCGTTGCAGCCTGCGTGAAGCGCACGACGCCGAGTTGCGAGGCGAAGAATCCCAAGTGTGCGGGGCTGATACGCGCCTGCGTTTCAGACGAGGTTGTCCACACCGCTTGCAGCCCGCTCCGCTGGGGCCCTCTAGGACGGCCTTGTTCAGCGGTCGGATCGAGCGCGGGCGAGATGTGCGGCTCGGCCTGCGGGGGCACCTGCGACGAGGCCTGCTTGGCGACCGGTTGCCCCCAGGCGGCCAATGACTTTTGGGGAAACCTATGCAGTTGTCGGGAATGCAGCGGTTGCCGTGGCAATAGCTGCAACGCCTGCACGCCCAACTGCAAGGGATTCTGTGGCGACTGCGGCTCGGATTGCGGTTTGGCATCGACTGGCACATGCACCGACGCTCTGCGGCATGGCAGCGAATGCGATGCGCCGGCCTGCTCAGCGGGTGGCATCCTGTGGACGCCACCTCCGCCCCCGCCGCTATCGGCTAGTCGGCCGCCGCCGCTGCGTTCGGTGGTGGGGACTGCCGGACGGGATCTGTTGGCGTTCATGTTGCCACCCTTACTTTGCTTGTTTCTGAGTCGCCGTCGGCGCAAGCAAGCCTTGGCTCCCGAGCCCGGTGACGCCACGGAGGTCAGCTCATGAGGCCCTACCTGGTGGCGTATTTGGACCAGCGCCTCGGAGAAGGCTGGGGAGAGCTGCTTGCGCCGAGCTACATGGTGATGCTCAGCATTGCCTTCTTGCTGGGGATTGGCTCGATCGCCTTGCTCGCGCGGCAGCGACCGCTCCAGCGGCGTGAGCTTTTTGGCGCGCTGCTTTGGGGCTGGCTTGGAGCAATGCTCGGAGCGCGTGCGCTGTCGGCGTTGGTGATGGCTGCACAAGTGCTCACCTACACGGGGGAGGCTGAGCAGTTTTCGCGTGGCATGGCGGCTTATGGTGGCTTCATCGGAGGGGCGTTTTTTGCCGCCGTCAGGCTTCGCGGCAAGGAGAAGGGAGCCTACTTCGACGTATGCGCACCGGCGCTGGGGTTGGGCACTGCGTTTACTCGGGTTGGCTGCTACTTGGCTGGTTGTGATTTTGGTCGCTTGAGCGGGGAGGCGTTGGCGGTGCGCTACCCGCCCGCCAGCCCGGCGTTCATGGCTCATCAGGAGCAGGGCTGGCAGGGCCCTAATGCCAACAGCTCCCTAGCTGTGCATCCGACCCCGCAATACGACAGCGCCCTCGGGCTTCTGAATTTCGTCATCAGTCTGGCCATCTTGCTGACTTACAAAGGCAAGCGAAACGGCTTGGTCTTCGCTGTCGCGGCGGCCCTCTACGCTATTGGCCGCATCGTAGTCGAAGCGTTTCGAGGCGATCTCGACCGAGGGGTCTTCCTCGGTATGTCCACCAGTCAGCTGGTCAGCGCTTTGGTGCTCTTGTTGGTTGTAGCTTGGGTTGTTCGACCCATGCTGCAGACTGACCCATCGGCTGCGCCAGCCCCATAGCCGGCAGGGCGGTGACGTCGGAGCATCAACAGGGCGAGCCAGCCGAGCAACGCCAGCCCATGAGGTTCGTCACCTCCATCGCCACCTCCTGGCAAGGTGCATCCACAGCCATCGTCCGACGCGTCGGCCTCGTTGTTCTTGGAATCGTCGACCGGTGGTTTTTCTGACACGACCAGCTCGACTAGCGCGCTTTCATGAGCGCCGGCTGAGTCGGTGACGCGCACCTTGGCAAAGAAGGTGCCCAGTACGGGGAAGTTGGCCGTGAAGGTGTTGCTGTCGAGTCGCTGTTCGTAGACGCCGTCGTAGTCTCGGTCGAGATCGAACACCAAGGCCTCGGGCGCGTCTTCGGCGTCGGTGGCTTGCAGCTCGACAATGACGTCCACACCGATGCCCGCCTGCACCACCTGCTTGGCGAGTGTCGGCGGGCTGTTGTTTGGCGGATCCACACCAAACAAGGCCTTATACGCGCGCAACTTGCCGTAGCCCCAGTCGCGGTTTGGTACCGTCCCGGTGTGCTGGTCGGCCATGGCAGAATCGCGAATCGCTTGGCGGATCTGCAGGCCAGTCCACTCCGGGTGCTGTTGCGCGAGCAGCGCTGCGACCCCTGCCGCGTGAGGACTCGAGCCGGAGGTGCCGGCGAACGTGACGTAGCTCGCTTCGCGCTTGTCCCAGTACCCTGCGACGACGGGGTCACATGGTGCGCTGACGGTCATGATCTCCTCACCGTCGATGCGATACCCGCGGCCCGAGTACCAAGCGCGGGCGCCCGGCACTCCCTGATCGAGCCAGTTGTTGTGCACATATGCGGCGACCGTGATTCCGGCGTCTGCGGTACCTGGCCAGCCGATCATGTGATCTTCGCTGGTGTGCTCGTTGAAGTGAATCCCCTCGCCCCAACCGGAGGCGTCGTCTTGGGCGAAGACGATCACGTCCATATCTCCGGCCGACGGCTCGCTCGGATCGTTCACGGCCAGCTTCCACATGCCTTGTGGGATCGGCTCGGGGTCGTCGCTCTCGTCCCAGATGTAGACATCCGTCCTGGCGGTGCCGCGTGACGAATCGAAGCGCCGTGCGTAGAACGTCAGCTCGCCGCTCCAGCTCCCATAGACTTGCTTGCCTGTTGTAATGGGTAGCGCCTTGCTGAACGCGTTCGGGTCCTCGAGCACCATCTCCAGATTGCGACTCGGATCGCGCCAAAGCACGCTCAGCGTGAGTACTTTGTAGGGCCCAAATTGTGGCTTGGTGGTCGCGTCGACCTGCACGATCGTCTGCTCCCCGGCGGGGTGCTTGCGCTTGTACATCTTGCGCGACCCGGAGAGATTGCCGGTGGGGTTGATGTGAGCCACCCCTTGCGCTGAGCTGTCGTCGATGTGTGACTCTAGTGGCTCGGAGCCATCCAGGTGATGCCCGATCCAGGGCGCGTACTCGTGCAGGACGACCCGCGCGCCGAGACCGACACACCACATGCTCATGTTTACCAATTCGGCATTGGCGTCGCGGACAGCAATCACCAATTCCGCGCCTGGCGCGAGCCCACTGAATTTGCCTAAGCCACGCTGGCCGCCTGCGATCACCGCGGCCGATGCCGTGCCGTGACTGACGTTGTAGCTGTCGCGGGGCACGTCGATGAGATTCTGGCCGCGGTAGAACTCCTCTTTGCCAACGAGCGCGGCGACCACTTTCGAGGTCGCAAGGGCCACGAGCTTCTCGCCCACGTCGAGGGTGCTGTTGCCGTTGACGTCGTCTGGCACCATGAACACCTCGCCAAAGCTGGGTGACTGATCGTCGAAGCCGAAGCCACGTCCGAAGTCACGCTGCCCGTTGGCGTTTGCGTCGGCGTACAGCCAATCCACACCGAGCACGTAGTCGGGGTCGGCGGAGTCGAACAGCGGTGCGGTCGAATACGACGACGTGATGACGCTGTTGTGCATGAGTACCGTGACCGGACCGTTGCCCAAATCAACGGCGTCGATACCCGGATCGAACAAGTCGTTGCCGTTTACATCCAGCCACGCGTGGTAGCCGCCATCGGCGCGGAAGAAGCTCGGATGAAAAATGTCGATGCCAGCGTCGCTATCGCAGACTTTGATGCCGGTCGCGTCGAGCGGCGTGCCGTCGGCCAACATCTGGTCCCAAGCCAGGACGGAGTCGGTTTCTGCCGCAGTGGCGTTGAGCGGTGCCAACAAGCCAAACGGAGCGCCATCCAGTGTAATTTGCTCGATCCGGGGGTTGGCGACCAAAGCCATGATGTGCTTTGGGGTGAGCCGCGCCAGCAAGTAGCGCCCCACCGTGCGCGGCGCGCCGTCGCGTTCGCGTTGCACATGCCCACCGATCGTCTCGACGAGCCGGATGTCGTCGGCGGATGGTGGTTTCGCGAACCGTACGAGCACGCCCGCCTCGCTGAGCGCGGGGAGCGTTCCGCCGTTGATCGACGCTCGCGGCGAGAACACCACAAACAGGCCGCCTCCGATCTTGGTGCGCGCCGGCTCGGGCAGGTGGGCCAACGGCGATTGAGGCCGCGCCGAAGCGAGGTTGGCGAGCAGTAGCAGCGCGAGAAAGAAACCGAAAAAGCGCATGTCGTCCTGTCGTCACACGATGGTCCGACGCCGCTCGATGCGAGCGACCGTGGACGGTCATGCAAGTCTAGAGGTCCACGCGCTCGCCTGCCAGGTAGCACGACACGAGGCTAGCGACGCTTCTTGAACAAATCGTCGCCCCAATGTGGTTTGGGGCCGCGCGGCAGAGGCGGTCGCGGGAGCGCCGTCGGTAGTCGCCAAGGGAGGCTGGGGATGACCTGGGGCACGGGCATCCGCCGTGGTGTGCTGGCGGCGGGCTTGCGCGGAGCCGATTTTCGAACAGCGGGCTTGGAGTTGTGAGCAGCACGGGCTTTGGGCCGGGAGGCTGACTTCGTTTTGGGGCGGGGTCGAGCCGCCTTGGCCCTTGTCTTCGCGTGCGGTCGAGCTGCGGGGCTGCTCTCATTGGGCGCGGCCGCCGTCGAGGCTGCGGAGTTGGGCGCGGCAGTCTTCGGCGACGTTGCGGCAGCAGCTGCCCCAGGCTTGGCGGTCGACTTTGCAGACGTGCCGGCGGAGCGCCCGAGTCGCTGGACCGAGGCGACGATCAGCAGCAACAGCGCAAGGGAGAAGATGCTTGCAGCAATGGCGCGCGGTAGCCTCCGCCGCCGGTTGGGGCGCGGGCTGGAGCTGACGGGGGGCAGCTCAGGCTGCCAGTCTTGCGTCAATTGGTCTGCCTCGGCCGTCAGTGCAAACGGTGGCACCGATGCCAACATGGTGGTGGCCACCAGCTCAGCCGAAGCAAGTGTCGTCGGGATGGTCGTATCGTGGCCATGCGGCTCGATGGCTGGGCTGACCGTGGGGAGCGTGGCTGGGCTGACCGTGGGGAGCGAGCGCAGCGCGGAGGCCAACTCCGACATGCTCTGGTAGCGCTCGGCGGGATCTCGCGCCAAGCAACGCATCACGACGTCGATCAACGATGGTGGAAGGCCGGGGGTGAGCGAAGCAAGCGGGGCCGGATTGGCGTTGAGGACTTTGCTGCACACCTCGGGCAGCGCCTCACCGTCGAAAGGCCGCACGCCGGAGATCATCTCGAACATCAGCACGCCGAGCGACCAGATGTCGCTGCGTGCGTCCACGTCCCGGGGTGAGGTCATTTGCTCCGGCGACATGTACATTGGCGAGCCGAGCAGGACCGAGGTCTTGGTCAAGTCTTCTTCGTCGATTAGCTTGGCGATGCCGAAGTCGAGCACCTTGATGTGCAAGCTGCCATCAGCGCGCTCGGGCAGAAACACGTTGGCCGGTTTGAGATCCCGGTGGATGATGCCGATGCGGTGCGCTTCGATTAGCGCTTCGGCTATTTGAAGCGCGATTTGGCTGGCCCGTTGCGCCTCCATCGACCCGCGTGCGAGGCGTGTCTCGAGGCTCTCGCCCTCGAGAAGCTGCATGACCATGTAGGGCGTGCCATCATCGAGCGCGCCGATGTCGTCCACGCGTACGACATGGTCGCTCTGGATGTGGGCGGCAGCCCGAGCTTCGCGTTTGAAGCGCTCGCGGTTGGCGGGCTCACGGGCCGCTTCCGACAGCAGGATCTTGATAGCAACCGGTTGCTTCAAGAGTAGATGTGTGGCCGCGATGACCACACCCATGCCACCTTCACCGAGCAGGCCTTCAACGCGGTATTTGCCGCCGATTACGGTGGCGATTCGAGGCGCATGCGCCCACCTGGTGGTGGAGCTTTGCTGGAGCCTGATTGGGGGTTGCATTGCAGCGACATGTCGCAAAGGACGTGCCACTGCCAACGCAAGGGTATTTCCGCCGGACTACCGTAAAACGCCGTGCTCAGCCCTGGTCGCCACTGGGACAACCAGGGAATGTCGCATGGGGCAGCCCTCTGGAGCTAGCCCAGCAGGCCAGCGTTCTTCACCCGGGACTTGATCTCGACCATCACCGCACCGCAGAAGTTGATCGTCGAGGGATCCTTGACCTTCCAGGTCTTGGAAGCACCCTCTGAGGCCTTCTTGAACGTCTTGTTGTTACCCAACAGCTCCTTGCCCAGCTTGGAGGCCTCGGCCTTCTTGCCCGCCTTGCACGCCGCCTCGATGCTTTCGATGCCCTTGAGGGCTGCGTCCTTGTCTCCACAACCGGTGGTGGCGAGCAATCCGAGTGTGGCAACCATCATCACAAGCGTCTTCTTCATGTTCTTCCCCTGCGCGACTCCTGCCGCTTTTCCCCACGCGACGTTGCGTCGCGGTGTTCGTCGTCCACCTATACGGCACCAGCGCGACAATCTTCCCCGCCCTCTTGCACAATGGCCTCAGCGCGGATCTGGAATCAGTATGATTGGGCCGTGAGCCGATACGGCAAGCTGGCACTGCTTTGGGCGCTCTATTTCGTTCAGGGGCTACCCTTTGGCTACCAAGTCACAGCGTTGCCCGTGATGTTGCGTGAGCGTGGTGTGTCGCTTGCAGCCATCGGTGCGGCGAGCGTGCTGGCTGCGCCTTGGCTACTGAAGCCGCTTTGGGCGCCGCTCGTCGATCGATATGTCAGCAAGCGGCTCGGGCGGCGACGCAGCTGGATTTTGCCCATGCAGTTGGGTTTGCTCCTGACCATGGGCGCGGCCGCCGTCTTTCACGCCGCTGGTTTGACGGTGCTGCTCGCGCTCGTCGTCTTGATGAACCTGTTTGCGGCTACCCTCGATATCGCGGTGGATGGTTTGGCCATCGATCTGTTGTCGGAGCGAGATTTGGGCGTCGGCAACACCGCTCAAGTCGTCGGCTACAAGTTGGGCATGCTGACTGGTGGTGGGCTGCTCTTGTGGGCCAGCCAGTGGATTGGTAGCCGCGGGTTGTTTTTCGCCATGGCGGCGCTGGTAGCCATCGTGCTTCTGGTCACAGTTCGCTTTCGCGAGCCGCCTGAGGCTGCCGATTCTGCTGCCCCGACACGCGGCGAAACAAGCAGCTTGCGGTTGGTGTTGCGCACCCTCAAGAGGTCTCTGGACCAGCCGGGAGGCGTCGTGCTCCTCGCGGCCGTGGCGAGCTATAAGCTTGGCGAGTCCATGGCTGACGCGATGTTCAAACCGTTCGCCATCGATGCTGGTTTCACAGGTGCACAGATTGGTCTCTGGGTTGGCAGTTGGGGCATGGCATTCTCGATCGCGGGCTCTGCGCTCGGCGGTCTGCTTGCCACCAAACGTGGCATCATGCGGGCGTTGATTGTCACCGCCGTGTTGCGCGCGGTTCCGGTGGCGGGTGAGTGGTGGCTGGCAGTCCAACACGGTAGCGGAGCCGGGGTCAGCGCCACGGGCTTCATCATCGTTACTTGTGCCGAGCACTTCTGTGGCGGGGCGCTGACCACGGCGATGTTCGCGCTGATGATGTCGCGGGTGGACAAGCGCGTCGGTGCAACGCATTACACAGTGCTGGCCGCAGTCGAGGTGCTGGGCAAGACTCCCGCAGCTTGGCTCAGCGGTGTGATTGCCCAAGCGGCCGGCTACAGCTGGCTCTTTGCTTTGGCGACACTGCTGTCGTTGGCGTTCTTGTTACTTCTGCCGCCCCTCGTGCGCACTCAGCACAGCTCCCCGCAGCACCAGAGCGCACCGATGGGTTGACGACGAGTTTGGGTGCGGTAAGGGTGCGCACAATTGGGTGGTGGTTTCTTCGTTCTGCCCATCTTGCCTACATCGCGATGGCCGACATGTTCCAATTGGATGAGCAGCCCCAAGAGGCTGAGCCTGTTGCTACGGCCAATTCGGGTTTGGGTGGGCCGGGCCTGAACTGCGTGCGGGGGCTGAGTGGGCCTGAAGAGTTGCGTGACGACATGCAAGAGCTGCTCGCATTGCCAGATGGCATCCGAGAGTGCTTCTGGGAGATCCTGCAACCGTGCCTCGTCGGCGATCCGAGTGATGAGCAACAACAAGAGATATTCGCCCTCTGTGAGGCGCACCAGCTCGATCCCCAGCGGCTGCAGAACCCGCTTCGGGCCGTGCGCTTCTTGGTGACCGCCGCGGCTAGAACAGCGCTCACTCAAGAGGCGGTGGTGCAGGATGTCGAACAGCTCGTCAAAGATGGGCAGCTGCGGCTCGCCCTCGCGGTGCTGTTGCCGTGCTTCGAGCAAGCGCTTCCCCTGCTCCGCGCCCAGATCGTAGCGCGGACCATCACTGAGCATGGCAAGCTCGCCGAGGGGGTCCATTGGCGTGTCGACAAGATCATCAATTCGGAGCACGGTGACGGGGTCAACTTGCCCGTCGCCGTGTTGACCTTCAGCTATCGAGAGGGCAACCGCCAGGAGCGGATCACGCTTCACTTGCTGCCGGACCAGTTGGCCAAGCTGAAAGCGGCGTGCCTCGAGATGTTACCCGACTGAGATCATGAGCAACTCCGACGATAGCCCTTCGCCCGAAGCCCCTTCCGATTCGCCAGCCTCGCCAGCGCCATCCAGTCGGGATGCCAGCCCGGCTCCGCTCAGCCTCGGCGGCACGCCACCTCCGGCCGGCTTGGCTGCAGCGTTGGATAGCGCAGCCAGCTTACCAATCAAGGCCCAAGCCAAGTTGGCAGGACTGCTGGCGCCGTTGTTGTCGGCGCTGCCTGACGACCAGCTCGACAACCGGATCATTCGGTTGTGCGGGCAAGAGCAGCTCGATGCAAAACAGCTGGCGCCTCCATTGAAGGCGGCGCGTTTTCTGTTTCTACACGCGGCGCGACAGAACCTGGACGCAGACGCGCTCGCCGAGGACATCGGCGGGCTGTGCAGCGCAGCACCGTTGATCATTCAGTTGCTCTTGCCCTGCTATGTGGCCGCACTACCTGTCATGCGCGAGGAGATGATCGCCGCGAGCTTGCAGGCTCACGGTCGGGTGCTTGCCAACGTCGAATGGCGAATCGACACGATTGGCTCTTCGAGTCGTGGTCGACAGTTGAACGTGCCGGTGGCGATGGTGACGTTCCACTACCAAGATCGCGAGCAACCCGGCAGCTTCACCATACAGATGCTGCCAAGCATGGTCGAAGAGCTGCGCAACGTCTGCGACGAGCTACTTGGCACCTAACGATGACCGATCCCCTTGCACTTTCCGCACTCGAGCAAGCGACAGCGGTACGGCAGCGCGCCCTTGGTGCTGAAGAGCTGACCCGCTTCTATCTCGACCGAATCGCGCGTTTCAATCCAGAGCTTCAGGCCTTCGTCAGCGTTCAAGCACGAGGCGCTTTGCGCCGAGCGCGCCAGCTCGATCGGCAACTTCGACAGCGAAGTCAGGGCAAACCCATCCGGGTCTTTCATGGTGTGCCGCTCGGCATCAAAGATCTGGTGCCCGTTTTGGGAACGCCCACCCGACTTGGCTCGCGCGCTTTTCGCTACTTCATTTCGCCCTTCGATGCGCCTGCGGCCAAGCGCATGAAACGCGCTGGTTTCGTAGTGCTCGGCAAGCTCGCGACCTCAGAGTTCGGCGCGTTGCCCATCACGGAGCCGGACATCCACCCACCCTCGCGCAACCCGTGGAACACCAAACATACGCCTGGGGGCTCGAGTGGCGGCTCGGGCGCAGCAGTGGCCGCCGGTCTGATCCCTATCGCTCACGGCTCCGATGGTGGCGGCTCGGTGCGCATTCCCAGCGCTTTTTGCCACCTGTTCGGGCTCAAGCCTTCACGAATGCTCTTGGGAAACTTGCACGGGCCCGTCAACGAGCTCGGTCTCAGCGTGATGGGGCCGCTGGCGCAAACAGTAGAGGACGCTGCGGCCATGCTCGACGTGCTGGCCGGCAACCCCGATGCGTTCGTCGCCGAGAGTAGTCTGCTGGCCCGATGCCGGCGTGCGCCTCGCGCGATGCGCATCCTGAAGTGCGTAGATCCGCCATTCGGTCAGGTGGCAGCTCCCATCGCCGCTGCGGTAGAGGCAACTGCCCGCATGCTGGAATCGCTCGGCCATCATGTCGAGCCAGCGCCGACCGTGAAGGGTGAGCTGCACGAGTTCCTGCCGCTTTGGCAGATGCAGCTCGCTTCGGTCCCGTCGATCAGCGAGAAGCTCCTGCAGCCCGTGACTCAATGGCTGCGTGCTGCTGGTCGACGGCTGGATCTAGACCAAGTGAAGCGGCAGCAGCAGGTGCTGAGCCGTCGCGTATCGGACTTCTTTGGTGACGCTGACATGGTGCTCACCCCTTCGGTCCCCGTGCTGCCCCCGCAGGTCGGTGCTTACCGTCACCTCGGGCCAGAAGCGCTCTTCGAAGCCATCTCCGAAATCGGTGCCTTCACGGCGTTGTTCAATGTGACGGGGCAGCCGGCAGCATCGATTCCCGCTGGCGTCACGTCCGAAGAGTCGCTGCCTTTCGGTGTACAGCTCGTGGGGCGAATCGACGCTGACGGCGAGCTGCTAGCGGTCTGCCGCCAGCTCGAGCAAGCGATGCCGTTTAGGCAGCGTAAGCCCTCTGGCTTCGGGCTCGCGGCCCCGGTTTGAGCGCGCTGCGGCCTGTTCCATGAGGCTCAATTGCAGCGCTTGTGGATCAATCACGCGCAACACGTCGAGGGGGTCGATGCGGCGGTTGAAGCGAATCAACTTTGCTTCCGGCGGCAGCTCTTGTTGGGTGCAATTGCGTGCTTGGTCGACGCAAATGATGAATCGCGGCAAGCGTGCAGCGCGCAGTCGCCGCAGCTTGTCCGCGAGGTAATCTGGCGTCCAGAAGCCAGCTATCTCGACGAGCCATGACCGTCGGGGGTTGTGTCGATGCCGCAGCAAGAAGTCTGGGTGTATGAGGGTTCCGTCCGCAGCAATTGGCTCCGGTTCTCGCACGATCTCCCAGTGGGGCGCGAGTCGCCCTAGCTCTCTGGCAAGGCGCTGCTCGAGTCGGCTGTCGAAAGCAGGCAGCTCTTGCGCTGGCAGTATCGGGTCACCAGATCGGACGACCAACGTCCGCAGCGGCTCGTCGTCACGTAGCGCACATGGGGCCTTCAGCTCCATCCGCCGGCACCACAATGCGCGCGGCACCAGCGCGGCGAGGGCACGACCGTAGACGGTGGTTCTACGGAACAAGGCGTAGGGACCGGAGATCTGTAGCTCGGCGGCATCTCTTGCTGAGCTGGGCGCCTGAACGGTGCATATGAGGCCTTTCAGTTTGGCGAGTCGCACCAGGGCGCGGGTGTTTCCCTCTGCCTTGATGGAAACGCGTACCGCGCGTTTGAGCAATCCGCTCACCAGCGCGAGGTTCACCCGTAGTGCCAGCTCAGCGGGTCCGATGGCATCTCGTGGTGGCACCATCACCTTCTCGGCGGCCAAATCCCCGAACAAGGACTCCAGCAACTCATCGCGCGTGATGCTGAGCTCTGCGCTGGCCGCCGCGATGGCTGCGCTGCGTGCTCGATGTAGGGCGCCGGCGCGAAACAGCGTCGCCCGCGCGAGCTTTGGCGCGACGACCGCAACGGAGCGCTGTCGCCACAGACGCTTCAGCACAGTTGCCGCCAAGCGCGCTGGCGCTGAAGGAGCCTCATCCGAAATGGGCTCGCGAAGCCGCTCGGTCAGCGCACCATGGCGCTGTCCTGAGAAGCGCTCGAACTCATCGAGCAACACGCGCAACCATGGGTGGTCGCGTTCGGTCAGGTAACGGGGCAGGATTTCGCCACCTCGTAACTGGTAGGGAAGCAATTCGACGGGAACCGACATTCTTTCGTCTCCTCTCTCCGTGATGGACTTCGTTGGTGCCTGCGGCGAGCAGCTCGTAAATCACCGCCTGCTTGCCCGGACTGGGCCGAAGAAGTCGGCCGATGCGCTGGATGTGCTCGCGTTCGCGACTGCTGCCGCCGACGATGATCGCCACCGCGGCGTCTGGAACGTCGATCCCCTCGTTGAGTACTTTCGCTGACACCAAAGAGCGGATCTGACCTTCACGAAAACGCTCCAGTACCTCTTCGCGCTCAGCTCGGTGGATGTCGCAAGTGAGTGGCGTAACCAGATGCTCACGGGCGATTGCATAGGTGGTGGTGTTGTCGGCCGTGAAAATCAGGACACGGCTGTTTTGATGACGGTCGAGCAGGGCGCTGAGCATTCGCGCTTTGTTCTTGGTGAAGCCAATCACGCGTTGCGCGCGTCGCAACGCTGCCAACGCTGCCCGAACCTCCTTGCTGCTCGCTGCCATGGCCGCGAACGCGCTGAAACGGCCTCCAGGGTTGCTGTTGCGGAAGGCGCGATGCACCTGCCGAAAGAGGGCCATCTCTTGCTCGTATGCGGCGCGTTCAGCGCGCTCGAGCTCGAGCGGTAGCACCACAATCTTGAACTCCGCCAAGAAGGTCCCGGCCAGCGCGTCGACCGCCTGGCGGTACACAGTCGGCCCAATCAGCTCGCCGAGGCGACCCTCGGCTGTTTCGTCCTGAGGAGGAGTTGCCGTCAGCCCAAGACGCCACGGCGCGATCGCCATCTCGAGCGCTTCGTCTCGCCTGCCGACGCCGAAGTGATGCGCCTCATCTACGACGAGGAGTCGAAAGTCCCCACCCAGCAATGGCATTTGCCGGTAGGCGCTCTCAAAGGTGGTGACCATGATGGCATTACGCCGCCGCTCGCCATCGCCCCAGCAACCAATAGCGCCGCCGTAATGCTCTGCGATGGCTTGCTGCCATTGATGCAGCAGTACTCGTGTGGGCACTAGACACAAGGTGGGCACACGCAGCGCGGCCATCGCAGCAACGGCTACCCGCGTCTTGCCGCTGCCCGTTGGCAGGATCACCAGGCCGCGCCGTCCGGCGAGCTCCCAGGCGCAGACTGCGGCCCGCTGGTAGCTTCGCAGTCCGACGTCGGCCCACTGCCCCACGGTGGATGGTCGCGGTGTCAGATCGCAGAGGCTCAGCCCTGCGGCTTTGGCCCCGGCGCGGATGTCGGAATAGAGCCAGGGCGGTGCCCGATAAGCATTTGTGCGTGGGTCGAACCGCATGCCTGGAAGTCGGGTTGCAAGCTCGAGCTCACCCTGACAATCGGCTTGGAAGCGAAGCGTCCCCTTGTCGAACCACATGCGCATGCCAGCACCGCTACACATCCCGTGCCGCTCCCAAGGGGTCGAAATGACAACACCAATGGTGGCGGCCGCCATGGCGGAGGGTGGCGGCCGCCACCTGCCGGAGAAGGTTCGGCTGCCGTGCAGGATGGCGTTAGAACGGAACGCTGAGGTGCAGGGAGCCCGGACCGAGGGTGATTCGTGGGGCCGCGTGCTGGCTTCGCAGCTGCATGCCGGTGAGCAACAGCGGCAAGCCTGCGCCCATTGCGATCGCGCCACCCGCAAGTAGATACGTGCCGAGATCTGTTGGCTCGGTGGCGTGGCATTGCTCGGGCGCTTGGAGTGCGCCTGGTGGGTAGGCGCAGCTGTTTCGGGTAGCACCGATGGCCATGAGCGTGGTGCCGAGCACAGCGCTGCCGGCGCCCACGAACGCGAGCATCACGCCCACGGTGAATATCGGCTCGGCGCCACTGTCGGAGCCGTGTGCGGGGCTAGCGATAGCGAGCGTCGCGACGGTGGTGAGCAAGGCGGCAGCGTGCAGCTTCATCACCCTGATAAGCGCGGAATTGCTGTTGGCGGGGTCATGGTGTTGTGGGCTTGCACTATGATCGGCGGCCATCATGACTGAGCAAAACTCAGAGCTGGAGTTGATGGAGCTGGCGTGCCATGTGGCGCGTGAGGCGGGCCGCTTGCTGATGAACGAGCTGCCCATCGGTCGTTGGCGCGGCAAAGGGATTGAGCACAAGTCGGGACGAGAGCTGGTCAGCCGCGTCGACCGCGCTTCGGAGCAGCTCATCGTCGATGCCATCAAAGACGCTTGCCCCGGCCATGCAATCTACGCCGAAGAAGGTGGACTCATCAGCTCCGAGGGCAGCCACCGCTGGATCATCGATCCGCTCGATGGCACGACCAACTTCCTTCATGGTCACCCCATGTTCGCCGTGTCGATCGCCGTCGAGCGTCTCGGATCAGCTGTTCCCCCAGCAATCGAAGCTGCCGCGGTATACCTACCCTACATGAGCGATATGTTCTTCGCGGCGCGCGGGCATGGCGCTTTTCTCAACTCGGAGAACATCCGCCTCGAGGTTACGCCGACGGCGTTACTCGATCAGGCGCTCGTGGCCACAGGGTTCGCTTATGACCGCCACAGGTGGCCGAATTTCAAGAATTTTCTGCGAATGGCGGAGCTGTCCCAGGGTATTCGGCGCTGCGGCTCGGCCGCCATCGACCTGGCGTTTGTGGCTGCGGGGCGCTACGACGCCTTTTGGGAGCTCGGTTTGAGGTCCCATGATGTGGCCGCTGGTGCTCTGCTCGTTCAGGAGGCCGGCGGGAGAGTCGGCGACTTCAGTGGCGGAGACGATTGGCTCGAGAGTGGACGGATAATCGCGACAAACCCCGCACTGTTCGATTTGGTGCAAACGAGGCTCGAACATGCCAACGAGGAACCTGAGGGGGGTTCTGAATAGCGCGCTCGTCGCACTACTACTGGCGAGCTTGTCGCTCCTAGGCGCGTGCGAGTCCGAGCCCCAGGACCCTGGCCAGTCCAGCGCCACAACGACGACGACGACAACTGGAGGTGGCGGGCAGGGCGGCGAAGAACCCTCCGACTGCGGAAACGGAGTGGTCGAAGGCAGCGAATCCTGCGATGGGACGAGCCTAGGCGGCGACAGTTGCGAGAGCCTGGGATTCGCCTCTGGTGCGCTGAGCTGCAAAGCAAACTGCCAATTCTTCACGGACCATTGCGTGCCCTATTTGGGGCGGCGTTGCGAAGGAGATGGGCAGTGTGGAGATGGCTACATCTGCATGACCCCAGCTGAGCCCGGCGGCGGGCCTGCCTCCGGGTACTGCTCCGCGCGTTGCCATAGCGACGAGGCATGTCCGGTCGAAGGCAGCCTTTGTTTGCGCCTACATGACGATGACACCGAAGGCTGGTGCTTCTTGGGTTGCGAAATCGGTCCCGAGTTGGTGGAGATCGATGACCCGCTCGATCCCTACAAGTGCCAGCACCGCCCAGATCTACGATGCCAGGCCTACGCAAGCGGGCCCAGCGCCTGCATACCCACCTGCGGTAGCGACAACGAATGTCCAGCCGATCGGGTCTGCGATCCGCGCACGGCCCTTTGTGTCGTGTCAGCTCACCAGGGCAAGGCGATGGGCGCATCCTGTGATGCGAAGCTCGATGAGTGCGCTGGTTCGTGCCTGTCGTTCGAGGGTGCGCAAGCGGTTTGCACGAGTCGCTGTGTGCTCGGCGCACCCATCGATAGCAGGGACTGCGGCGGGCTGGGCAAGGGCTTGTGCGTCATACGGCCCGATCCGAACGGCTCAGGCGACTACGGCTACTGCACTGCGGCCTGCACCGCGCACGATCAGTGCGCCAAGCCGGATTGGTGGTGCTTTGGCAACGATTACCCCAACGTGAGCAACGGCTTCTGTTTCGCCGCGACGAAGTGCCCCAATGGCGACGAGTGCAGCTCCGACGAGCTGTGCATGGTTGTCGGGAGCCACGGACCGGTGTGCCTGCGTGTCAATCCGAGCACTTGCGCAGGAGAAAATGGCGGCGCAGGCCAGGGCGGCGATGGGGGCCACGGTGGAGGGCCTCTCGTAGGCCCTTGCGAGCTGGAGTTTCCCCTCGAAACCCAATAGTCAGCCACCAAAGCCGAATATCGTTTTGAATTCGAGCACTTCCACGGCGCTCGTTGCTATCCCAGCGAGTCCTTCGTCTTGCCCGCCGACCGGCGGGCCAAACATCATCAGTATTCGCACTCTTCGTAGCCGGCGTCTGGCGTCTTGTCCGTGTAGTCGTCTTCCCACTGAGGAGCGCTCACTCCCTCTGCGTCCTCAGCGTTGACCGACCCGAGCTTTGCCGGCTGCATGCTCTTGGTGAAGAGTCCGTTACTCGTTTCCGCCCCCGTTTCGGTCGGCAGCGCCTCGGTTGCATCGCCGGAGCACCCCTGGCTCGAAGCCAGGAAAATGCTCGCGCCGAGCACCGCGAGCGCCAATCGAGCAGTCACCATGATCGCATTGTGTGGCCCCGGGGCGAGATGAGCCAGCAGAAATCCCTTAGGCGAACATGCTTCGTGCTTGGCTCAACACCTGCGCATAATCCGCCTCTTCCGTTTCGCTTGTTTGGAGCCTAAAAGGACTAGCTGACGCCGCCCGATGCGTCGAAAAGGCCCACCGGCGGTGGTAGGGCGGCAACAACCGTGACTCCCCAAGTCAGCCGTCTCGCGGCACAATTATTGCCTGCGCAGCGGTTGCCTGAGGGCTGGGCAAGCACTGGATTCGACAAGATGGCCGACGATGGTTCCAACGACGCGCAGCACGGGCGCCGCGCGTTTCTCGATCTCGCGATAACAGGGACCGCAGGCGCGGTTGGCGTGGCGGCGCTTTATCCCGCGGTCCGTTTCGTGGAGCCCGTCTCAGAGGGGGCGGCAACGTCGAAGGCGGTCGGAAAAGTCAATGATTTCGAGCCGGGCAGCGCGAAGTCGCTGTTGTTGGGCGACATTCCGGTACTGATAGTTCGTCTCAAAGACAATTCCTTCAAGGCCTATGTCGCAACCTGTCCGCACCTCGGCTGTGTCGTGCACTACGAGGCCGACGACGACGCGATCCTCTGCGCCTGCCATCGAGGCAGGTTCGCGGTGGAAGGCCATAATGTCAGCGGGCCCCCCGTACGCCCGCTCGATGCGCTGCGCGTAGATACCACCTCAGACGGCACGGTGATCGTGAGCAAGGTGAGCTGATGGGGCTGAGAGTTGGCACTTGGCTAGACGACCGGCTCGGGTGGT
The DNA here is from genome assembly GCA_964599485.1 of uncultured Polyangiaceae bacterium. GTDB lineage: Bacteria > Myxococcota_A > Polyangia > Polyangiales > Polyangiaceae > JAPYTK01. Next base: position 5,862 of record CAZRGL010000004.1, on the reverse strand, counting down.
CGGATTTGCGTCAACGGCTCAGTGAGCCGACCACCGGCTGGCGGAGACCGGAGCACTACCTCGGTAGCGCTGCCCTCCTTCTGCTCGGTTTGTTGGTGCTCAGCGGCGTGCTGTTGGTCATGCATTATCGGCCGTCCGTTGGCCACGCGCATGGCTCCGTGATTGCCATCAAGGGTGCGGTCAACTTCGGGGCGCTCGTTCGCGACGTGCACGCCTGGTCGAGCGACTTGCTCGTCGGTGTGATGGCGGCCTACTGCTTTGCGATGGCGCTTGGGCGCAGCTATCGCGCCCCGGGCGAGCTGTTGTGGATTACTGGCTTGCTCACGCTTTTCATCAGCGGGCTACTCGCGTTCTCTGGGGCGGTGTTGCCCTGGAATCAGTGGGCGCTCGAGCAGGCACGCGTAGCAGGGCAGCTGACCGGCCACATTCCCCTCATCGGCGGTTGGATACGGCGCATGGTTCTTGGAGGCGTGCACGTCAGCGGACACACCATCGAGCGCGCTTACGGTTTTCATGTGGCGGTTTTGCCAGCGATCCTCACCGCGCTGGTGGCGTTTCAACTGCGGTTTCATCAACGTGTCCAACGCGCTGCTGAACAACAGCCCCCGTCGGAAGGCGAGCAGCCCAGCGCTGTTGCTGTCTACCCGGGTCTTTTGCTGAAGCACGCCATCATCTGGGTCGCGTTGCTGCTCGTCGTGCTCGTGTTGGCAACCTTCGCATCGCGTGGCGTCGGCGTTGCCGTTCACCCCGAGGCGCCCAACGTAGGCGCGATCCATCCGCCCTGGTATCTCGTGTTCTGGCATTTGGTGGTGCGCGCCGCACCCAAGAGTGCCCTCGGTGCGGAAGGCGCCAAGCTCGCCATTTCGGGGATTGTAGTCTTCTCCCTCCTCATCCTGTCGCTTCCGCTGGTGGATCGGCGTGGCTCCAAAGTGACCTTTTTCGCGGCCTGCGTAACGCTGGTCGCCATGGTGGTGCTGACGGTTTATGGGCTCCTTTGATCGCAGAGCGCTCGTTGCGGTGACGACGTTCCTGTTCACGATCGCGGTGACCACCGCGGCCGGGGCCACGAACACTTGCATGGAATGCCACCTCACAAGTGAGGACGCCCGCATCAAAGCGCCGGCGATGCAGTTCCGGGGTAGCGTCCACCACGACGACAACATTGGCTGTATCGCTTGCCACGGCGGCGATGCTGAAGATCCTACCGTTCGGGCACACGCTCCGTCCGCCGGTTTCGTTGGTCATCCAACGCGCGACAAGATCTCACAACTGTGCGGTGGCTGTCACAACGACGCCCGCTTCGTACGTCGTTTCAACGCGCTGTTGCCGGTCGACCAGCTGGGCTTGTTTGCGATGAGCCCCCACGGGCAGCTGGCCGCCAAGGGAAACAAGGCTGCGCCCGTTTGCACAACGTGCCACGGCACCCACAACGTGCTTCGCGCGAGCGACCCACGCGCGCCGGTCAACAGTCATCGGGTCTCCAAGCTCTGCGGCAAGTGCCATTCGGATCCGAAGCACATGGCCGGTCGCAAGTTGCCCACCGATCAGCTCAGCAAGTGGGAGCGTAGCGCCCACGCGGCGGCTTTGAAGAAAGGCGTGCCGAACGCCCCCTCTTGCGTGGGCTGTCATGGCTCGCACGGCGAGATGCAAGGCACCGTCGCCTCGGTGGGGCGCGCCTGCGGCTCTTGTCACACCGAGCAGTTGGCAAACTTCCGCAAGAGCCCACACGCCAAGCCGTACCGCCGGCTCGGCTTCACCGAATGCGTACCTTGTCACGGCAACCACGACGTTCCTGTGGTGCAACCTCTGCTGTTGGGCGTTTCCGGTGACGGTGCCTGCGGCAAATGCCACTCCAAGAAGGACAAGAAGAACGCCAAGCCCCAAAAGGTCATTGACGAGCTCGCCGCCAAGTGGGGTGAGGTTTCCGAGCGCGCTGCCCGCGCCAAAGCCGCCGCCGAGCGGGGCAAGACCATGGGGTTGTACATCCCTGCCATCGCATTCGCGCTGACGAAGTTACAGACCGCCGAGCAACAAGTGCGACCCACGTTGCACAGCTTCGACCCCAATCTCCTCAAGAGGCCATTTGCGGCCATCACGGATGCTGCGGCTGAAGTCGAGCGCCTGGTGCACCATGCGGAGAAGGTCCAGACACGACAGCGCAGCGCGGACTTCGTAGCCATTGCGTTGGTACTGCTGCTGCTGCTGCTGTTGGTTGTGAAGTCGGTGCGCGCGACGCGAGGGAGAACCGGGTGAGCGAGCCTGGTCGCGGCAGCGAGCCTGGCCGCGGCGGCAACAAGCTGCCCGGAAGAGCTCGATGGGTGCTCATCGTTGGGCTGCTCGTCTTGTTGGCGGCCGCAGTTGGGGCTCGCCAAGAGCACAAGTACATCTCCAAAGATGCGGGCTTCTGTGCTTCGTCCTGCCACACCGACTATGCGGTCGAGCATGACAAGCAAGGCCGGCACGCTGGGCTGCCCTGTCAATCTTGCCACCTGACGGCGCGCTCGACGGCGTATCGTCTCCTTTGGGCTTCGCGCCTGAGTGGCAAGGGCAAGAGCGCGAAACCCCACGGCGTCCTAGACGCCAAGAAGTGCCGCGATTGTCATAACGAAACCAACGACCCAGATTGGCGTTTGCGGGTCGCTACCCAAGGCCACCGCGCTCACTTGTGGGGCGATGAGCCTGGTGATTGTCTGACCTGCCACCGCGGCGCCGAGCACAGTGGAAAGCGCATCGAGCAAGGCTGCAAAGGGTGCCACAAGCGCGATGAGATTCACCCTGCCAATGCCAAGTGGCCCACTTCCAAGTCAGCCAGTGCCGCCCAGGTCGCAGAATCGGCGAACGCTTGCACCAACTGCCACCATTTCGCTGCTGGCAGGGCGGGGTTGGTCTCCGAGCCAACGGCCACAACTTGTGGGCGCTGTCATGCCAAAGCCCATGACAAGAAGAAGCTGGTCACCAACGAGTCCCTTCACGGCGAGGTAGATTGCGGTCGTTGTCACAGTCCGCACGATCAGACCAACAGCAAACGGCAAGGCGGCCACAAGTGTGCCACCTGCCATCTCATCGCTTCGGGCATCAAGATTAGCGATCCAGCAGGCCACAAGATCTGCGAGGACTGCCACAAGCCCCACGCGCCCCGGATCGAGGCCGTGGTGCGTTGTTACAGCTGCCACAAAGACAAGAAGCCGAAGACTGAAGATGGCGCGGTCGCTTCCATGGCGCTGCAGCACGACGCTTGTTCGAGCTGCCACCGCCCCCACAACTGGGTGGCTGAGCGTTCTGGTTGCGTGAAATGCCACCACAAGCGGGCGGCAAAAATGCAGGCCGAGGCGCCCAAGGATCACCGCAGCTGCCTGAGCTGTCACGCGCCCCATGCGCCGCCGCCCGGCATGGACGCTTGTGTGCGCTGTCACGAGGATCGCAAGGGCCACGCGTCTGCTCCCGGTGGGCATCGCAAGTGCTCCAACTGCCATGACCCACATGCCACCGGGGTCAAGAACTGCACTGGTTGCCACACGCAACAGAAAGCCCAACTCGCCAGTGCCGGATTGGCCAAGCACGCTGCAATGGGTTGCCGAGGTTGCCATGCAACACATGGCAGTCCGCGCACGGGCACTTCACGCTGTAGAGCTTGTCACGAGGGCCAGGCTTCGGGGGCATCTTCCGCAGGTCCCAGTAAGCATCAAAACTGCGCCTCTTGCCACCAGCCGCACAATTTCTCAACCGGTGGTGGAGCCACTTCTTGCCTCACTTGCCACAAGACGAAGGCGGCAGGCGGCGGTTCCCATCGTGGCGATTGCAAAGGTTGCCATACGGCCCACGGCTCCCCCAAAGTCGGGGCGTCGGCCTGCGTCAGTTGCCACAAGAACGTCGACGCGGCGAAGCTCGCGGGTACCAAACATGCCAATTGCGGCTCCTGTCACAAGCCACACGCTTCTGCCGCCGGCGCAGGCGCGCAATGCACTGGCTGCCACGCCAACAAGGTCAGCACGGCCAAGACTTGGCCGGCGGGCTCGGCCCATCGTGGTCCGTGCAAGGGCTGCCATACGCCCCATGATGTCCGGGCCAAGGCCTCTTGCACGAGTTGTCACATCAATCAGTCGCGACAGCTCAAGGGGAGCAAGCACGGCTGCTCGAGCTGCCACAGCGCGCACCAAAGCGCCGGCGGATGGTGGAGCCGATGTTCGAGTTGCCACGCCGGAAATGCCAAGGCAGCCTCGTCCCGTGGCCCGACCCACTCGAAGTGCGCCAACTGCATCGGTTGTCACAAGTCGGTTCGCCAACAAGCTGCGCATGCAACCCCCAAGCACCAGCAGTGCCGCGCCTGCCACGCCACCCACGCCAAGTCCTCGGTTGGACGCAAACAGTGCCTCAGTTGTCACAAAGACCAGAAGGACCACGAGAGCGATTCGCCGCGGTGCCAAGCTTGCCACCCGTTCAAGTAGCTCATGAAAGCCATGTCCCGATATCGGTCCTTGTTGCTTGCGGCGGTTGCTTCGACAGTGGCAATTCCGACTGCGGTAGCTCAGCCTGTGGAAGAGAAACCTGCTGAATCGAAGGCCGAAGAGCCAGCGTCTCCGCCCGCCACAGGCGCAGAAGAAGCTCCGGCAGGAGAGAAGCTGCCACCGTTCGAAGAGCGGCCCCCATCAGCAGATCCACCACCAGCGGCGGCGGGGCCACCAGCTGGCGAGAAACTGCCGCCCTTCGAGGAGCGGCCCCCGGCCGAGCCGCTACCACCGTTCGAGGACAAGCCTCCGCCCACCGTGCCATTCGAAAAACCCCCGCAGGGTGCAGCGGACAAGGCAAGCGAGACCGTCAACCGACTCAGCTGGTCCGTGCACACCGATAGTCACATTCGGCTTTTCAGGCGCACGCTCTTTCCTGGCCATATGGGCGCCTCGCTAGACGAGTTCACGACCGCGCCCATGTACCAATACGCGGCCCTGCGCGTTTCTGACATCGACATGCCGTGGGCGGCCGACAGCGTGGACGTCCAGCTGTCCGCCTGGGGCAACGTGCACGTGGGTGATGTTGGAGACCGCTGCCGTAGCGATGCCGATGTCACCATCGCCAGCGTGAGCCATCGCTATGGTCCGTTGCGCGTCAAGCTCGGTCGGCAGATCCACGTCGGTGGCGCTGCACGGTTTCTACGCTTCGACGGCCTCTCGGCAAGCGCCAAAGCGCCTTTCGGCTTGGGCGCGTCCGCCTACGGAGGGTTCGCCGTGTTGCCCCGTTGGTCGCAGCTTCCTGGCTATGCCCAGCTCGGCTCAGTCAGCGAGTTGCTCCGTTCTGGCGTGGCCGTGCCGGAGCCTTCGCGCGAAGAGTACTGGCTCACCGGCGGCAGGCTGCACTACACCTTGTCGACTATTGGTGAGATTGGCGCTTCGTTTCACGAGCAGCATCGAACGGGCGGCCTGGACCGACGAAACCTCGGCGTCGATTTGCGCGTGACGCCCGTCAAGATGCTCTCCGCCAACAGCCAAGTGACCCTCGACGTGGACTCTTGGAAGCCAGCCGACATACGCACCAATGTCGCGATCGATCCGCTCAAAGAGCTATCCGTGCTCGCCGAGCATCGCTTTGCGACCCCGGCGCTGTTCTTGTCTCGCCAGTCCGTGCTCAGTGTATTTTCAACCGCTGCGTTCCACGAAGCCGGCGCGTCAGCGCGTTATCAACCCCTCAGCTGGCTGCGCTTTGGGGCTTCAGGTTACGCCCTGCTGTTTTCCGAAGGCGGGCCAGGGATGAGCGCCAAGCTGCAGGCGCGCGTCCGTCCGCTGCTCAACGACTCCTTGGTTGCGCAACTCGGCGTTACCCGCTTGTCGGAGCCAAACAACGGCTACGTCGCATTTCGTGGCTCGGCGG
>CAZRGL010000003.1:31127-60611 GCA_964599485.1 uncultured Polyangiaceae bacterium | reverse complement strand
GTCCCGGCCGCGCGCATGATCATGAGGGTGAGCAGTAGCGTTGCGCTCGAGGTCTGGCTCGGCGGTAAGCGGGTGGGCATTGCTGAGCCCATTTCGCCCCAGGAGGGCTTGCAGGAGCGGGCCGTCGATCTACCAGCAGCACCCGCGGGCGAGCGACGTTCTGTCGTGGTGCGCCCCGTCAAGCCGTTGCGTTTCGCGTCATATCACTACTGGTGGTATGAGCTGCCGAGCGGATCGTGACCAAATTCACCAAACATAACCTCGCGCTACTGTCGATTTGCTCGCTCATTACGCTTTGGGTGCAGCCTGCGGCTGCCGAGTGGACCGTCCGCGCCAAGGTTGATGGAGCCCTGCTGATTGATCCTGCAGCCGAGGGGCCGGAGCTCGGTGGCGGCTTCGGTGCCACTGGCCTGGTCGGCTATTCCTTCGATGCATACGCGGTTGGCTTCATAACCCCTGAGATAGGTGGCGGCGTCCATGTTTTCGCCGACGACTACAGTAGAGTCATGCCCCGTGCCGTTGCCGGGGTTCGGGCTGGCGCCACCCTCGCGGTCGAGCCGAGCGTGTCGCTGCACATCGGCTACGGCCACGCAGCTGGTCAAGATGGTGACGCGTTGCTTCGTCGCCACGGTCTGACCGTAGACGCCTCCGTTGCGGTCGCTTGGCGCCTGCGCCGCTGGGTCACGATAGGCCCCGAGCTGGCGTACCTCACCCTCATTGCCTTCACCGACAGCTCGACCGACACGATGCATGTGGTCGCCGGCGGTCTCACCACCACCTTCTGGTTTTGAGCGGCTCAGCCACTAGCGCTGCTAGCAGTCAGAATCGCCTCGCCCAGCCCCGGGCGAGACCAGCCGCAGCTGCTCGTAGCGGCTAATTCAGCATCCGCTCGCGTACGTCGGCGAGGGGCTTGCGTTCGGCGAAGCCTGCGTCGAGCTCATGGTAGTGGTCGATGGCGCGCTCGCCGTATTGCCAGCACAGCCACACCAAACGGTCATCGATGCGCCCGTACAGATCGAGCAGACCGCTCCGCGTGTCCTTGACGACCACGCCCAGCTCCTCGACCTCGATCCAGCCGTCGCGGTAGCGTTCGACGTGCTGAGCGAGTTGTTGCTTGAGCGCCCGTACGTCAGCGCTGTCGCCGGGATACACCGTGATGTCGATGACCTCGGTGCCGGGTCCAGGGGGGCGCGGGGCGAGCGTGGCGAAAATCTCGGTGACCAGCTTCTCGATCTCATCGCCCAAATCGAGCTGCCGGCGCACCAATTCCTGCAGCTTCGGCACTAAGGCGTTTGCCTCCTCGATGCTGAAAATGCGTGGACTGGGGCCTTCAGGCTCGGCCATGGGCCTAACCATAAGCCCCCAGCCGGCGCTGTCAACGCGCCATTCTTTGACGCACACCGAGCTTAGGCCTATCGCGCCAGCCGAGGACGGTTACTGGTTTGTCGTCCTAGGAGGCTCGTTGTGTCCAAGTATGTGTTGCCGTTTTTTGTCGGGTTGCTGATCACCAGCGTGTCCGGAGTCGTGGCCGCCAAGAGCATGCCCACCTGCAATACGCCGCGCAACACCGCCGACTCGGTGTTTGTCTGGCAGCTCGGCAAGACCAAGAACCTGCGCAACGCCTCACGTTGCTTCGACCGCGAGGGGCGAAACCAAAAGAAGCTCGAAGAGAGTGCTCGTCGCCTCCGTGCCGTGTACGACACCAGAGGCGCGTTTGTCCAAATGGACAAGATCTCGAACGAAGCCGACTACCTCGACGGCCAGAAGAACCATCGCGTCACCCCCCACGAGCTGTTGCCGGATCTGGTCATCGAGAAGAAGCACGGCAAGTGGTTGTGGACCAAGAGCTCCTTGGATTGGGCGGACGCGTACTACGAGGACAAGCTGGGCTGGCTCGACAGGTTCTTGGCCTACGTACCGAGCTTTTTGAAGGTGACCATCGCCGAGGTCGCTCTGTGGCAATACTTGGCGCTACTGCTGCTCGTGTCGGTGGGCTTGCTGGTACGCAAGCTGCTTCAGGCGGTGGTCGCCGCTCGCCTCAAGCAACTATCTGAGAAGCTGGGACAAAGCTGGACGACGAAGCTCGTGGATGTCATCGCTTCACCGGGGGCGACGCTCGCCGTCGCGATTGTGTTGCGTGTGGGGTACCCTCAGCTGCGCTTGCCCATCGCCGTATCGAAGGCCATGGTGGCGACGGTTCAGGTGTTGATCACGGTTTCTGTGGTCTGGGCGGTGTACCGCTGCGTCGACGTGCTCGCGGCAAAACTCGCCGACCGAGCAGAGCGCACGGAATCAAAGCTCGACGATCAGCTGGTGCCACTGATCAGAAAGTCACTCAAGGTCGTCGTTTTCGCGACCGGCGCTTTGGTGATTCTCCAGAACCTCGACGTCAACGTGACGGCGCTGCTCACCACCGCGAGTATCGGCACCTTGGCGTTCGGTCTTGCCGCCAAAGACACCTTGGCCAACCTCTTCGGTAGCATCAGCATCTTCGTCGACAATCCCTTCCAGATCGGCGACTGGATCAATGTCGACGGCATGGATGGCACCGTCGAAGAGGTCGGCTTTCGGTCGACGCGGATGCGCACCTTCTACAATTCAGTGGTGGTGATCCCCAACGCCAAGCTCGCCAACGCCAAAATCGACAACTACGGCCAGCGAGAGTACCGCCGCACCTTCGTAACGCTGGGCTTGACCTACGACAGTAGTCCCGAGCAGGTGCAGGCCTTCGTCGAGGGGATTCGCGCGATCATTCAGGCCAACGAGCTGACCCGCAAGGACAGCTACGAGGTTCACTTCTCCGGTTTTGGTGCGAGCGCGCTCGAGGTGATGGTTTATTACTTCTTCCGCTGCGACACCTGGACTGACGAGCTGCGTGAGCGTCACAACATGTTTCTCGAGTTCATGCGGCTAGCTGAGGAAGTTGGCGTGAGCTTCGCTTTCCCGACCCGGTCGTTGCACTTGGCCACCATGGCCGAGCCGACCGAGCAACCCTCACCGTCGGCTCCGCAACCAGACCGTCTGCGCGCGGTGGTCGACGGCTTTGGTCCGGAGGGAAAGTTTGCTCGGCCCGGCGGACCCGTGATCACCGAGCACAAGTACACTCCGCTGCTCGAGCGTGACCGCGGTGAGTCGGGCCAGGGCCCCGGTCATCACGATTGCCACCACGAAGGCTGAGTGGTGATCACCGAGCATTGGTTGCGAGCGCCCGACGGCTGGCGTCTGAGCGTGCTGGATCTGCCAGCCGCCACCAAGCCGTGGGCCATCGCGGTCGTCGGTCACGCCATGATGGTCGATCGACGCACGGTATATCGCAGCGAGGGTCCCTCGCTCAGCGGGACGCTGGCTGAGGAAGGAATGCACGTCTTGGTTCCCGATTTGCGTGGCCATGGCGTCAGTGGTCCTCGGGCCGAGGAGGGCGGCGAATGGTCCTACGAGGACCTCATCGCCGACGTGCCCCTCTACGTGAAGCTCGCCCGCGAGCTGCAACCGGACTTGCCAGTTGTGCTGGTCGGCAACAGCTTGTTCGGCCACGTAGCCCTCGCGCATCTGGGCCAGCACCCCGAGGAGCCGGTCGATGCGCTCGTTGGCTTCGCCGTCAACATTTGGAATCCGCGCTGGGATGCGACGTTTCACCGTCGCATCATCAAGGACCTTCTGATTGCCGTGTCCCGGCCCATCAGTCGCGCGCTGGGCTACCTGCCATCACGTCGTGTCGGCTTGGGATCCAATGACGAGTCCTTGGCCTACTGGGAGGGCATGCTGCGCTGGGTCCCCACCAACACCTGGGGTTCCGCCGACGGTGTGGATTACGCAGCTCTGATGCCACAAGTAGCCCGGCCTTTCTTGCATGTGCTCAGTGACGCGGACGGATTGCTCAGTCAGCCTGATGACGCCATGGGTTTCACCGCTGGCCTCGGCCCCTACCGCCATGTGCTACGGCTCGGCGCGGGGTGCCAAGTGCCCGAGTTGGCGCAGCTAGATCCGCCGGCGCATGTCGAGATGGTCGCTCATCCGCGCTGTGCACCGCTGTGGAGGCACGTTGCTGGCTGGATTCACTCAGTCGTCTGCCCTTGACGGTACCGGGCCGTAACGGTAGCTGAGCATGGATACATGGACCTTCGCTGGACACCACTGGTTGTCGCGCTGATCGGCACGACGGGCGCAACCTGCCAACAACAGGGCGAAAACGCTGATGGTGGCGGCGCGGTGAGCGCCAGGCCCAGGATCAAGCTTCCCAAGGTCGACACGTCGTCATTGACGGCGCGGGAGCACCAGAGCTGGTCGGAGCTCGTCACCGAGTTGCTCTCGCCCTGCAAGGACGTAGCGGTGCCCATTGCGCAGTGTGTGAAGGAGAAACGCGCCTGTCCCACCTGTCTGCCAGCCGCCAACTTTCTGTTGCGCTTGGTGCAGGCAGGACGTCCCAAAAAAGAAGCCATCGCTGTGTTCGAGGCGCGTTTTCACCCTGACAAGATCAAGACCATCGTGATTGGTGGCTCGGCCTCCAAAGGACCACAAGACGCCCCCGTTACCTTGGTCGAGTTTGCTGACTTCGAGTGCGGCGCATGCGGGGTGGCAAGTCCTTGGATTGACGAGCTCTACACCAAGTTTGCCGGCAAGCTCCGGGTGGTGTTCAAGCACTTTCCGTTGGCCAACCACCCCAACGCCAAGCTGGCCGGACAAGCGGCCTTCGCTGCTCAAAAACAGGGACAGTTCTGGCGTTTGCACAAGCTCATGTTCGCGAACCAAACGCGGCTGAGCGAGCCGGACTTGGTCGGTTACGCCGAGAAGATCGGTCTGGACGTTGCGAGGTTCAAGCGGGACATGCACTCCAAGGACGCCAAGCAGCGGGTCGAGCACGAGAAGCAACAAGGGGAGACGCTCGGTGTCGACGCCACGCCGAGCATCTACATCAACGGTCGCATCTGCGACTTGAGCAAGCTCGGCAATCCCCTACGCGAGCTCGAACAGTGGATCGAGCTCGACATCAAGCTGGCGGGTCAGAAGGTCCCCTCGAGCGCGCCGTCGAGCAGCTCGGCCAAGGCCAGCGCGAGCGCGCCACCGACCGCCCCGGCGTCCGCGAGCACCACGCCCAGCGCCAGCGTCTCACCATGAAGCTGGTCGAGCACTGCGGCTGTTTCCCCACAGGGCGGCACTATCCGGGCATTGCCCACCTGATCCAGATTCGGGCGGTCGGCGTCGCTGAGGAATTCGAGGCGGATGCCGCTTGGGTCGATCTTCCCATTGCCTTCATCGATACCGAAACCACCGGTACCGATAGCAAGATAGACCGGATCATCGAGATTGGTGTCGTGATCGGTCAGCATGGTCAAGTACGTGACCGCCACAGCTGGCTGATCAACCCGGGCATGCCCATTCCCAAGGAATCGCGTGAGGTTCATGGCATCAGTGACGAGGATGTTGCCGACAAGCCCGCCTTCGCGCAGGTGCTCGGCGAGGTGGTTGACCGCCTGAAGGGTGCGGTGGCGGCCGCATACAACGCGAGTTTCGATCGCGGCTTCGTGTTGGCCGAAATCGATCGTGTCGGTTCGCAGGACCAAGCGCCGCAGGATGCGCCACCTGCGCTTCGCCACGATGTGGACTGGATTGACCCGCTGGTGTTTGCCCGTGAGCTGTTCAAGGGACAAGGCGAGAGCCGTGCGCTAGGAGCGGTTGCCGAGCGTCTCGGGATTTCTCTAGAGCACGCGCATCGTGCCACAGATGATGCCGAGGCTGGTTTGCGGGTGCTCTACGCACTGGCTAGCGATCCGCGTGTGCCCCGTAGTTACGCAGCGTTGATGCAAGAGCAGCGACGTCTCAACCGGCTGCAGCTCGAGGCCCAGCGCTTCTGGCGCAAGTGAGCGCGATGGCCGATTCGGAAAAGCGGCACTTGCCGTTGCTGCAGCCCGGGGGGGATGGTCCTGACCGCGAGCGACCCCGCTGGCACTGGGCTGGCATCGGAGGGTTGGTCGTCGTCGTGACCTGGCTGCCGCTTGCGATGCTCGCCCAACTGGCGCGCGCCCGCGTGGTTGCCGACCTGAAGGCAGAGTCAGCGCAAGCCGCCGCCGAGCTCATTAAAGCGCTTTCGTCGACGCAGCGCATGTGGTTGGGCTTCGTGATGGTCATCCTCCCGTTGCTCACCGTGGTGGGGGCGGGCCTCGTGGGCGGAATCGTGGTGGGGCGCTACGGTGAAGGGGCTGGCAAAAGAGAGGCGACCTTGGGTGGTCTGCTTGCCGCAGCGTTTGGACTGCTGCTCACGATCAGTGGGGCCGGCGGCGGTGCTGGTGGTTTACAGGCCTGGACCCTGCCCGCATTGCTCATCGGCTTGCTGGTGGCTGTGTCAGCATATGGCGGTGCGGTCTTGGGCCAGCGTCTGCGCCCATGAATGCGGAGAAAACCAGCAACTAGGAACAAGAACGCGAATCTCGAGTTCGCTTCGGGCCAGAGGGGCGCGCGTTGAACACCGCCACGTTTCCGGCTAGGCTGCCTGGCCATGCCATTCAAGAATCTTGCGTCGTTGAAGAAGGTCGCCACCCTCAACGCCGAGGTCGTCGCCATCGCGCCTGACGAGAAGGCCCGGAGCCTGGCCGCCATCACCTCAGACCCCGTGCAAGTAGCCATCCAGCCCATCGGCGCAGGCACGGCCAAGAAGAAGAACGTGTCCATTGACGAGGCGGTCGACGGCGCGCTCATCGACAAGCGCGTTGCACTGGTCAAGAGTGGTAGTGATATCTGGGGACTGCTCGACATCCAGCACTCACCGAAGATCGAGCAGGTGGGCCGCGACATCCGCTCGTTGCATAACAACCCCCGCGGGGACATGGCGCTGGCCATCGGTTGGGATGGTCAGGGCGCTGAGTTGCAGATCCAAGGTCACGAGGTAGGCGGGCGTCAATTCGTGTTGCGCGGCACGGTCCGGGCGTGCTCGCTCGATGGTTCATTTTGCTATGTCGTCGTAGATGGTCCCGGCGGCGGCCGCTTCCGCGAGCATCGAGGCTCCACGCCGGAGAGTGGTACTCAGGTGCGCTGTGACCTGCCCGCTGCCGCACAAGGCATGAAGACGCTTGCTGGTGGTCAACAGCTGTCGGCGTTGTGCAAGCCCGGCGGCGACACGGTCTGCGTGATTCGGCGGCAAGGTGCTGCCGACCTGAGCGCCAAGATGATCGGCATCGACACGACAACCGTCGATGTTGCAGTCATCGAGAGCAGCTTGTTTGTCCTGGGCGTGGATGGGAAGCTGCGCCTCTACGATAGTGACACACTGCATCGGGCCGGTGACGACGTAGCCACGCCAACCTGCGCGCTCGACTTGCGCGGCTCAGGTGTTCCCACCGCGCTGGCCTCCACGACCAAAGGTGGCAACATCTTGTGGGTTGGCACCAAAGAAGGTGATCTGATTCGCTGTAACGCGGTCGGACGCGGTATGGATATCTAGCGCGGTCGTCTAGTCGCTTGCGTGGTTGCAAGCGGTCCAAGATGGCTTCGCGCTGTCGCCAATGAACCTCACTTTCAGTCACGCATTGCGCGTTTTGTTGTGCGCGGAGTGTCGGGCGATCGTCCATGTGGCAACGGACGGTGGGGCCATGAGCTGCTCGGCGTGCGGGCAGCACGGCGAAATAGTGGCGCGCGATCAGTGCAGCACGCTGCAGCGGCGAGACGGACAAGTCGAAACCAGTGAGGCCGAGCAGCGCGAACGTTTGAGGCCGCAGCAAGGCGAGCGCCTCGAGATTCCTGAATCGCTTGCCGACCTCGTTCGCGACGATCCGATGGCCCCCGACTACGAGCCCGATCAACTACAACGGGCGCTCAGGGCCTGGGACCAAGCACGCGCCGACATCATGCGGGGCGGTGCGACCGAGCAGCAGTTCTATTTCCTCACCGTCAGTTTGCAGCGCGAGCTGTTTCGCGGTGAGGACGAACAGATGTTGCGAGCTTTGCTCGAGACCGCGATCGAAACGGTGCGTAGCCCCCGCTACGAACAAATGCTGCGTTGTGAGCTTGCCTGCCAAGCCGCGCGCGCAGGTGATCTCACGGCCGCAGAGGATTGGCTGATGGTGTGCGACCGACGTTCGGCTGATATCCATGCCGACAGCGCTTTCCGTTTCGCCCACGCGTACGTGTCCTCACGCAAACGCAGCTACAAGCCGGTGCTAGAGGTCTTGGGCGAGCGGTACGGCGAGGTGCCCTTCGCCGCCGGTCGGGAGGGCATCATCGGCTTGCTGCGGGCCAACGCCATCGAGCGCCTCGGTGATGCGGATGCTGCAGCCCAGGATCTGATGAACGCCATCGTTCAATCAACCAAAGGGGCCGATGGTTTTGATTTGGCCCAATCGCTCCATGCCGACATGGCGCTGTGTCCACGGACGTATTGGACAGCTCGGGACAGCGCCCAGGCCGCACCAGTAGCCGACGAGGAACAGGGGAGCCCGGCAGAGCGCCCTGCCGCCCGTCGTTGGCAATGGATGGTGGCCATCCTTGCCTGGGTTGTGGTGGTGGCGGCCGTGATTTGGGCTTTTGTCCTGTAGTCGCGTGGCGTGGCTACGGCGCTGTGAGTTGGTACACGCGGCCGTCGTGTCGGTCGGTCCAGACGATGCTGCTGGCGCTCGCCAGCAGACCGCCGACTCGGGTCCAAGGCGCTAGGTGCTGGTAGTTGTCGCCAGCGTCGCTCAACGTGACCAGCACCCGCTGTCCGGTCCACAAAACGCGGCCATCGGCGGTGAGCCTCAAGTTGTAGGGGCCGGCGGGGCTGTGACTCGAGCAGCTTGGTGTCGAGGCCTGCGGGGCGAGGAGACAGAGCCTGCCACTCGTTGGCCAGCCGGACTTCTTGTACAGGTAGTAGACGCTGCCGTCGGCAGCCACGGCCACGTCTGCGGGCACATGACCGGAAGGTAGTTGCGAGGCAGCGACCAGGACCTGCGGCGCGCCTCCGCTCAACGCGACCCGTCCTATGCTCTTGGGGTCTTGTCCGCTTCCGTCGCAGCTGTAGTAGACATTTCCGTCGAAGAGGGCGAGTCCAGTCAGCCCTGTCAGCGTGGCGATCAACTCGACTTGTGTGTCGACGGCGCCAGTAATGCCATCGGCGCTCGCCCAGACCACTTGGTTGTCATCGGCGACGATGTGCTTGGGCGCATTCTGCCCAGTCGCGATAGTCGTGGCGTTGCCATCTGCGGTGACCCGTCGAACCGATGTCGCCTCGGTCACGAACAGCGCATTTTGGTCACTCGTCAGATCGGTGGGTGCGTCCAGCCCCTCGATGAGCGGCTTCGTTGCGCCCGAGTCATCCAAAACGACGATGGCCGAGGCGCCGCGGGCGAGCACGAAGTAGGCGCCTTGTAGCGAGGCAATGGCCACCGGATCGAGCAGACCGGCCGCTAGCTGCTCGGGTTTTGCGGCGGGTGGTGCAAGCGGTCGGTCGCTCGCTTCACGGTCCTCGTCGGCTGCCGGCAGGACCGATCCCCGCAGCGCGCCATCTTCCTTCGGCTGTTGGAACGCGCAGCGAAACCCAATGTTGGCCGAGCGTCCGTTGGGGTCTGCGGCTCGCCGCGTGCGTGTTTGCAGAGCGCCGGGGACGTCGAGGTGGCCTCCACCGCGTACGACACGCCAGATGCCTTGCTCAGGTCCGGAGGGATCTTGCTGCGGCTCGGCAGGGTAGGGGTCGTAGTAATCGGCTACCCATTCGGCCACGTTGCCGCCGAGATCGTCAATACCATCTGGGCTCAGGCCATCTGGTCGCTGCCCCACTGCGAGCGGCCCCTCTTGGCAGTATGAGCTTCCCGTGAAATAGCTGGCGCGGTCACAGCTGCTGCCTTCGTCGCCCCATGGATATGCGCGTCCTTCGATCCCGGCGGCAGCGCGCTCCCACTCAGCTTCGGTGGGCAAGCGTTTGCCTGCCCAGAGGCAATAGTGATGGGCTGCCTGCCAGCTGACGTAGTTGATCGGATGCTGATCTCGTTCGGCTCGAGGCAGATAGCCTCCAGCGACGCGCTCGATCGGCTGGTCGGGGTGGAAGTGAAACGCGCCTGCTGCATGGGTCAAGAACAGGGCGAACTGCGCGACGCTCACTTCATGACGGTCGAGGTAGAAGGCGCTGAGCTGCACCTCATGGGCAGGCTGCTGATCGACAAACCACCAATCGCCGTACGGAGCCACCGGCAGATCCTCGACGCCCATGGTGAAGCTGCTCGCCTCAAAAGCAATCATGGTCGACAGTTCGACCTCTGGAGCGGTGGCATGTTTTTGTGCCTGCCCCGACGCGCCCAGCAACACAGCAGCCAGCCCGGCGGCGATGAGCCCGGAGGCTCTTGCGCCGCGGCGCGTGCTCATCGCCCCTCCGAGGTGCGTGCTCATGGCCCCTCCGAGGGAAGCGGTCGCCAGCGCATGAAGTCCCACCACTGCTGGTTCAGCCACGGCTGCCAGCGGTGCGCCACGTTCGGCAGTCGCATGTAGACGAGATGCTCGCCGTCGATCCAACCGAGCTCTCGCAAGCGCGCGACCATCGCGTCGGCGTGATTCACTTTGACGTCGGTGTCGACTTCGCCGTGGACGAAGAACATCGGGACGTTGCGTCCCTGCCAGCTGCTCAGTCGGGTGTCGAGGTAGCCAAACTCGGTGAAACCAGATTGAACGACTGCACCAGTCACCACGTCACTCAGCTCCAAGGCGGCGATGAACGCCATGGCGCCTCCCCGTGAATGGCCGCTGACCACCACGCGCCGTCGATCGACGTTGTACTCGCTTGCGACGCGCTCGATCAGCTTGCGCAAGAAGTCCAGATCGGGGTTCGAGTCGGGCTTGGTCTTCCAGCTCCAGTCCGTCCACCAAGCCCAGCGTTGCTCTCCTTTGGTGCGCCACTCTTGATCGGCATAGGCGACGATGAAGCGGTTGAGATCGGCCGCCGCTGCAATCTGCGTGTAGCTGGCGAGATCGTCGTGGCTGACTCTGTGGCCGCCCATGACGATGACCAAGGGCGCGCTCCTGCTGGGGTCATATGCCCGCGGCACGAAGAGTCGGTAATGTCGCTGCACGATACGGTTCGGATCTTCGCCACTAGCCACGGCGATCGAGCCGTCGCGATGGCCGCTCGAGTGCACTGAACCCCCGCTCGGATCACCATCGTCCGGCACAGGTTCGGCAGGCCAGCGATGGGCACACGCAGCCGCGAACAGGTGCAGATTCACGCCGCTGTTGCAGGCCGCAACACAATCTTGCTCATCGCTCCAAGCGCGCAGTTGCTCGGCTCGTCGCAGACGCCGTCGCCAGTGAAAGGACATGCTGGGCTGGCGGCTTGGTCCTCACAAGTGGGTAGGAGCGCGAGCAGCAACAGCACAAGCGGCCACAGCCAAGCCACGCGCGGCGCGCCGACAGCTCGTGGTCTGTGGTTGCGCTCGTTCATCGCCTCTCGCTAGAAGCAGCCGTCCTGCACCTTGATGTGGCTGAGCATGACATGCTCGCTCTTCAGCCATGCAGGAGGCTTGTCGAACTGAACGGCGGCGTCGATGTCGAGCTCACAGGGGTAGTACTTGCCTGGATCGACGGTCCACTTGATGACGCCTTTTCCAGCAGAGGCTTGCACCGTCTCGCCTTTGATCTGCATATCGACGGAATCGCAGTCTGACGCCAAGTTGGTGGCGATGATTTGGTTGACCCCCCAACCCTCCGGCGTGTCGAAGCTCAGCTCCGGCGCGCCCATGGTGGGCCAGTCGGCAAACAACAGCAGACAAGTGCCGGTCGCCAGGTTCTTCTTGCTGATGATGAGATGGTCCAGGCCGCCCAGCCATAGCTTGGCTTCGTAGATCGCTTGCTCTGTTTCGCAATCTCCGTCTTTGACCGATACGCCTTTGAAGTTTGCAGCACAGGCGCTGCAGTGGACCTCGCCGTCACAACCACATATGCCCGTGCAGCCGTCATCGCAGTCGGTGGGCCGCGGCTCACAGACGCCGACGCCGTCGCAGTCGTTGGGTGGCACGGCGCAGAATGCCTCAGGACCGCAGCTGGGGTCATTCCAGCCCTTGCAGCTTTGCGGCCCTGTGCTGCCCGTGGTTTCTCCGCTGTTGGTGGTGGTGGTGTTGCTGCTCGTGGAGGTGCTGTTGCTACTGCTCGACGAGCTCGTGCTGTGGGGAGCATCGACGACGGATTTGCCGCTGCAAGCAGCGGCCAAGAACAACAATGTGGCAAGGCAGCTCAAGGAGCTGCGGACAAGAAAGGATGAGCTCATGGCAACCAGCGTATCGCGCTGGCCATCAATCACAAGGGTCGCGGGTCGGCGCCGACTACTTCATGATGTCGCGAATGCTGTCGCTGGTGGCAGCAGCGAGGCCGGCGCACAAGGTATTGGGGTCCAGATCGACCCGCAGTGATAGCGCGTTGGCGTCGACATCGACCCGCAGTGGTTGAATCGGGGCGTGAAGTCCCAGCAAATGACCGAGGTCGCTTACGACGAGATCGACCCAAGCGGCGCGCAACAGCTCGATGGCCTGGGCACGATCTGCGAGGTAGCTCCCGCCGAGCAGTATGTCGAGCTGTAGGGCGTGCTGCTCGGTTGGTGACAGTGCTGCACACAGCGCAGTGGCGCCGCCGAGCAGGCCGCGTGCCCCCTTGGCGAGGTCGCCTTCGAAGGGCCCTGGGAGCAATGCCACCATCGGCGCGGAGGCCAGCTTGGCGCGTAGCGGTAACAGCTCAGGATTGGCCAGTGCGGTCGGCACCTTGCTGAGCTTCTTGTCAGCGTAGAGCAACGCCAGTCTCGCCGGGCCCCGCTTGCGCGTGCCGCCGTATTGGTAGCCGACAACATCTGGTCCGATCGCTGCGAAACCATGCGGGCGGGTGCCGATGTTGCCCCACATACCGATCAGCTGGTGACCGCTGACCATGCGTTTGGCGTTGCTCGTGAGCCGGTCGCGGAACTTGCGTTCCACCACGAGTTGCGGTCGGCGGTGGCGCACGAAGTACGCCGTTACGTCATCGTCACCTTCGCCGCGGCCCGAGTAGTTGGCCAGGGCAAGCTCCGGTACGGAGCGAAGATCGATGCCGGTTGCGCGGGCCAGCAAGTCCAGTCGCTCGTCGCGCAACACGCGGCCCAGCGAAGGCTTGAGCCAGGCCGTGGACATCAACTGCTCGGGTCGCGCGAGCACCAGCCAGCGCATACGAACAGCGGTGAGCAAGTCTGTGAGCGCCGCGATCTCGAGGTCAGGGAGCGGTTTCGCGCCCGACTGCTCGGGGGGCTTGGGCGTAGCCGCACTGCATCCGATCGCGGCGGAGGCGAGCGACAACAGACCAAGTCGCAAGAAGTCGCGACGGTCGCCTGCCTGTGTCACGACAGCCATGGGGATAGCGCCGTTTGCTTCAGCATCATGACCGCGCCTCTACGGCGCCCGCCAGCATGGGCATGCAGGGCACCTGAGACAAGCTAGCACGGCACCTGAGACAAACCAGCACTGAGACAAACCAGCACGACACCTGAAACAGGCTACCAGGCTAGTCAGGGCTGGGATTGCCGCTCGTAATGGGGAAGTTGCGGCTGTTGTTGACGATCTCCCGAAGCTCCTTGCCTACCTTGAAGAAAGGTAAACGCTTCGCGGGAACGTTCACCGCTCGCCCAGTACGCGGGTTGCGCCCCGTGTAGGCCTTGTATGGCCGCACGGTGAAGCTACCAAATCCGCGGATCTCGATTCCTTCCCCGCGCTGTAGCGCCTCGGTCATGGTGTCGAACACGCAGTTGACCACCAGCTCGGCGCGAGCCTTCGTGATTTCGCCCCGGGTGGTGATGGCTTCGATCAACTCGCTCTTCGTCATGCGCCTTCAGCTCCTCCCAGCTTTGCCCCTGAACAGTGTATCCAACCTATCGTTATGTCAACGCTTTTTGCGCGGAACCAACGCGGCGAAGTGTAGTGAGTCCAGCCCAACCGGTTGGTCACTGTCGAGCTGAAGGGTCAGCTTGCGTAACAATTGCGGCAGTGCAATGGGGCCAAGCGGCTCGCAGCCATCAATCTCAGGCGACTTCGGGCGGAGTGTCGCCAGCAGCGCTCCGTCGGCGAGGATCCGGAGGATCGTGTTGCTTTTCCCGTATTTGCGCAACCGGGCGGACATTGTGCGGCCGGCCAAAAACTGTCCCCACAACTGCACGGATACGCGCGGCTGTGGCCCCGTTGGCGTGAGCAGCAGTACTCGGCCGCCGCTCACACAGCTCGCTGGATCGTGGCTAGGCCACGCCCAGCCCCCACGCTGTTGCCGCGGTGGCCACAGCGACTCACCTTCGATCATCAAGCTCGTCTCGCGGGTTGGCTGCGGGTCGAGCAGCAAGCGCTCCACCGCGACGCGCGCTGCTTCGCCGTCGCCGTAGCGGTATCGATACCGAAAGAGCGGCGGTCTTCCTCGCGACTCCCACAGCAGTCGGTCCAAGTCGTCGCCCCGCGCGCGGGCCACGACAAAGCCTCGTGGCGCGTGTGCGTAAGCGAGGTTGAAACCGTGGTCGGTGTCCAACAACAGCACCCCCTTGGTAGGGGCCTGGCCGTCGATCGAGCGCGCCGTGGCTGCCGCCAACGCAGTGGGCTCGAACATGGGCCGGCCACCCTCGCGATCGCGCAGCAGCTGGTGGTGCTTTCCAGTGTGGAAGGCAAAGCCCAGCAAGCTGATTGCTATCGTCCAGCCGGTCAAAGTGCGCAAGGGCAGGTCGATCGAACACCAGCGGGCGCTCCGTCCGAGTCCAATGTTCTGGTCCCGCGCAGCACGGCACAAGGACAGCAGACCGAAGCTCGCGAGCACATGCTCGAGGGGCAGCACGTCAGCGAGCATGCGAGCACCGCCGCCTGGGTAGTTGCCGTCGAAATAGAACGGCGCGTAGCACAGCAGCTGTGCGCCCAGCGCGACGGTGAGCACACGGCCGCCCACGAGGCGTCCGAAGCTGCGGCTGCCGCCGAGGAGCACCAGAGCGAAGAGGGGCGCGAAATTGAGCGGGTCTGACACATGCATCAAGAGGCGCCGACCGCTGGTGGCGATGGCCGCACCGATTCCGTAGCCACTCGGCAGATTGTGGCGCACGAAGTTGCCGTGCTCGCCCAAGCACCCGATGGCAGCGCCGAAACCGTAGCGGAAACAACCGGGTGGACCGTCACTGAGCGCGTAGTAACTGTGTTGCGCGCTACCCAGCCACGAGCCGGTGGCAATGTGCTGGTAGGCCGATAACAACAGCCAGCCAGGTAGCGTCGCCAGCACGAAGGTGAGCGCGACCCTCAGCCTCGGGCGTCGCCACGACAACAACGCGACCAAACACAAGCTGAGTGCCAGTGCCGACACAGGACGGGTGGCGAGCAACCAGCCAGCAGCCAAGCCCGCCACGGCCGCCGGCCCGGCGCGACCGGAGTGCCAACTGGCGAGGGCCGCAGCAACAGTGACGGTGAAGCACAGCGCCGCCAGGCCATGTGCCATGGTGTCGGCGCTGTGGTAGCGCAAGGTGGCGCTCGCGACACTGAAGGCTGCGGCGGCGACCAGCAGCTGCGGCTCGTGCTCTCGGAGCTTTGCGGGACCGAGGTGAACGACGCGTCGGGTCAATTCCATCGTCGCGATGACCAGCGCCGCAGCCAGCATCGGTCCCATCGCCATGGGGGCGCCCAGCCAGAAGCCGACTGCCAGAAAGGCCGGGTAGCCAGGCGGAAAGATGACGCTCGCCGCCGCAGCCCCATCGACGCTGGTCCGAATCAAGAAACGCCCCAACACAGCTTGCTCAGGCTCGCTGATGGGCAAGGCCATCAGCCCTCGTGACAGGCCGCTGGCTTCTAGGAAATAGGCCGTGGCGTCGATGATTCGTGGACCGCCACGAAGGTAGTATTGGATGTAGAGCGCGGACAGCGCGGCCGCGCACAGCGGCGCTCCGATCCAGAGCCAGCGCAGGTCAGATTTTCGACGCAGGAGACGTGGCAGACACAAGGCAACGAGCAGCGCGCCCGCCAGCGCTGCCCACCGAGCTGGGTCATTGGGCAGACTGAAGATCTCGAGAAGCGCGCTCACTCGACGATCCACAAGTGGTAGTGGATCGACTGGGCGTCGACGGGTCGCAGTCCTATGCGTAGCTCTGAGGCCGTGGTGGTGGGCAGTCGCAGGCTGAGCTCTTGCCAGGCCCCCGAGCGCGGCTTCGCGTCGAGCTGCCCGGCCACCTGGCCGTTGACCAGTACCTCGATGCGTACGGGGTGCTCTGGCGCCACCCGGAGGATCAATCGTCCGGCTCGACGAGGTGCCCGCATGAGCGCACCAGCGGTTTCGTTGGCTGGGATCAAGCGACCCGCATCGAAGAGGTCACGATTGCGGTTGTTGGGATCGCGTAGCAAGCGGTAGCTGACGAAACCCATCCTGGGCCGCGGGAAGTCATAGTCGTGATTTCGTTCGCTCAGCAGATCCGCGAAGTCGAGCTCGTCGACAATCTTCTCGCCTTCGCGAAGGGAACGCGGCCGGCCCTGTCGGTCGAGCGCTCGCCAATCGGCCCGGTAGAGGACCTTTTCTGCACCACCGCAGATGACGTTTCCAGCCACCGGAACGGCCATGAGAAAGTGCCCGAACTGGGTAGGCAGCTCGCCCCACCAGGACGGATAGATCGCCATGATGTCGGGGCGATCGGCAGGGGCGATGCGCTCAATCAGCTCCAAAGAAGCGCCCAAGCCATGTACGCCTGAGCGTGCGAAAGGAAAGGCGTGGTAGCCCCCGAGTCCGATGAGATCGAGCCCGGGTCGATCGGATGTGTAAGTCAACGCTCCGGCGTCTCCCACCAGCACCCGCTTGATCCCCAGCTTTTTGAGGAGCCTACCGGCGCGGACGTGTTGGTCGAGGATGTTCCTGCTCGCGCGAGCAAAGAACCAAACCTGGTCGTTCATACGTGGCGCCTGATGTTGCCAATAGACGGCCGCCACCACGATGGCGAAGCCGGCGCGTGCCAACCAACCGCGTCGCCACAAACTCAACCAGCGCCGGGCCGGTGGGGATGTTGCCTCGCCCCGGCTGGCGAAGGTGGCGAGCCCGAGTGCGGCAAGCAGCATCAACCAAGCAACGGGCGGCATGGCGTAGCGCTCGTTGTGCCAGCGCAACTGATTGTTCACACTCACCAGCAGCAGCCAGCCCACCAGTTGAGTCCAGAGCAGAATGGCGATCGGGCGCGTTTTCCGTGAGAGCAGCGGTCCCACAGCAACGATTGGGACGAGCCAACCCCAAGGTTGCGCGTCTGCGAAGTGGTGCCCAATCAGTCTTGGCACGATGTAGCCGAGCAGTTGCTTGTAGCGTTGCCACTTGTCGGCGGTGGTCATGAACGGGTTGTTGAGGAAGACCTTGGCGATGCTTCCGTTCGCCGACCACTCGCCGGTGAGCGTGTAGTTGGTGACGGTGTGAGCGAGGAGCAACAGCACGCCCGGCAAACCGACGGCGATGATCACACGCAACAGATCGGTGCGTTTCAGTGCGAGGCTTCGCGCTTGCCACGCGCCAAAAAAAGCGAAGGCGGCCACGCACACGCCCGACTCCGGACGGGTTGCGACCAAGAAGGCGCCGACCGCGCCGGTCAGCCAGCTGCGTCGCAACAGTTGTTTTTGATCTGCCGCTTGCCATTGGTGGCGGGCTGCGAGAGCGAGCATGCCCCATACACCGAGATGCCAGCCGTTTTCCATGCCGCTGAACACAGTCCAATCAAGCGCGCCCATCGATAGGACCGCGGGCGGCAACAAGTACTTCATCCAACGTGACCGTTCGGTGGGCGGCGACCCTTTGCTCGAGGCGAAACCATCGACCAGCCGTCCGCTGCCGAACAAGAAGACCACCATGCCGATGTTGGCCAGCAGCGCTGCCCAGATCATCAAGCTGAGCTGGCGAAAGCCGATCCAGTAGCCCGCCGCCAACACGACCGAGTAGGTGAGGCTCGAGTTGCCGCTCGAGTAGCCGTTGCCCTCTGACCAGTGGAACAGGTAGCCTCGCGCCAACGAGCGGGCGTAATCGAAGTGGATGAAGACATCATCGAGCGGCGCTGACCAGGTGCCCCCTGTATGTCCGAGCATGTAGCCGTAGAACAGTGCGGAGGTGAACACCGTGCACGCGAGTGCCCAGGTCAGGTAGACGATCTGGTCGTATTTCCTGATCCAGGTTGCCAGCCGATCGAGCTTCGGCCGGGTCGTTGCTATGGGATCGCTTTTGTCCACTGGGGCTGGATTATGGGTCAACCGAAGCGTCGCGCGCAGGCATTCGCTCGTTGACCGGGGTCGCTGGCGTCGCTAAATGTTGAACTTGATTGGTTTTGGGGTCTGCTTAGATGCGTTGGTACGTTGAAATTACGTCGGTTGGCAAGGGGGCAACAGTCGAGAAGCTGTGCCTAGAGGCCGCTCATTGGCAACCTGCGTTGCAACAAGCGCGTCGTCAGCGTGGGGAAAGTGAGAGCCTCAGCGGCCTTTCGGTCGAGTTTCTCGAGAACGGTTGCAAGGCCATCGATCCAGCGTTGCGCTTCCGTTACGTAGTGGAGCAAGCGCCGGACGATGCGCCGCTCGTCGACCATGGAAAATCCCCAGACGAAGGCGATAAGGCGCCCCCGGGACGCAGCAGTTCACGAAAGAGGAGCAAGAAAGCTTCCACCAAGAAAGCCGCGGCGAAGACCGCTGCCAAGTCCGCACCGAAAAAGGCGAGCGCCGAGCGCAGCAAACGCGGTCGTGGTGGCAAACGAGCTTCCGCAACGGATCGAGAGAGCTTGGGGCGCGGTGATGGCGAGGCCAAGGCCAAGAAGCCTGCGGCCAAGCGGTCACGTCGCAGGGGGCCCTTGGCGGCAACCGCTGCCGAGACGCCCAAGAGCAAGGACAAAGACGAGGGCGAGCAGGCACCGCGCAAGGACAGCGGCAACAAGCCCAGCCGGCCGCGCGCGTCCAAGAGCAGGAAAACCGATCGCCCATCGGCCCCCGCCGCCGGAGCCAAGCCAGCGAAAAAGACCGTTGTTCTCGGCTCGCGCGGTATCGAAAAAGGGCAAGCGCCGAAGAGGGCTCCAAAGAAGACGCTGCTCTACGATTCGGCCGAGATGGAGGCCCAGCGCTCCGAGTCTGCTCAAGACGCGAAGCCTGGCCAGATTGCTCCTCCGGATCCGGATGTGCCGCCCATCTCCGAGGGGGCGATGCGACAAGCCCAGGCCGCCGCACGCAGCGACGCCCCCGGTGCTGTCGATGATGAGGGAGAGACCTTGGTCGACAAGCGTGGTGCTCACGCAGACCGAGGGCCGTTCAGCGAAACGCTCCCCAGCACGGGCAGCGACCAGCCTTATCGTGTGCTGTCCGAGCGCACAGTCGAACCCACCGAACAATCGCCGCTCACCTCGTACGAGCGCGTTTTTGGTATGGCGATACCGCTGAGCTTGGACAAGCTCGAGCAGTTCATGTTCGACCGCTTCGACGAGGTTCGAGAGGAGCTGCGCAACGTGCCGCCGGGTTTGGTGGTCAACCTCGCACTCTTCGACCACATCTTCGATAAGCGCCCCAACCGGCCCCCCGTTTTGACGCTCACCTGGAAAGATTGGCGCGACGACGAGCCGGAGCTCGTGTTCTTCCCCTACAGCGCCAATCCAGCGCGCACACTCGCGGAGGCCGCGCGCGCCCGTGGGGTAGATGTCAGCGGCGCTGCCAAGGACCGCAAGAAGAGCCCAGAAAAGGGCCCAGAGAAGAGCCCAGAGAAGAGCCCAGAGAAGGGCCCAGAGAAGGGCCCAGAGAAGGGCCCAGAGAAGGGCCCAGAGAAGGGTGCACAAAAGGCTGCGCCCAAGGCCAGCCCTGCCAAAGCCCCCAAAGACGAAAAGCCCAAACCAGCCGGGCGACAGGGCAAGCGCGGGGCTGCAAAGGAGGCCCCCGTCGCCAAGCCCAAGGCAGCGGCCAAGGCAAGCAACAAAAAGGAAGAGCCGGCGACTGGGCCGAGCACGCTGCGTCCTGGCATGCCGGCGCAGAAACCCCGCTCTGGAAAAGCGCCCGCGATCGTCGTGCCTGGACGCAAAGCGGCAAAAGCTTCGCCGGCTACGACGCCCAAACAACCTGGGGTGTCGAGCTCCAAAGCTTCTTCGTCTCGTCGTTCCATCGGCAAGACAGGGTCACGACGGAGCATCGCCAAGAGCGGAATGGCCCAGACCCTGAGCTCCGAGCGGTCGCCAGGCAAGGCGGCTGCTGAGGGCAAAGAAAAAGGGGCATCCGCCTCGGTCCGCGTCGAGGGGGAAGACACGCGTCGTTACACTTCTCGAGGCACGCTTGCTTCGGTGGACAAGCCGGACGCAGCGCGCCCCGCGGGGGGCAAGAGCAAGGCCGCCGACAAGAAGGCGGCGCGAGGCGGTCGTGATTCAGGTAAGGGTGCCGCTGCGCGCCCCTCGTCAAAAGGAAAGGTCGAGCGCCGCGCGCTTGGCAAGGGGCTACGTCGTCGGCAAGTCAGCGAGCCGCCGCCCCCTTCCGACCCATTGTTGAGGCGGGAAGAGAAGCGACGCCGCCTCGACTCGGCGCGCGCCCGGGCCAGCAGCATGCCACCACCTGAGTCGATGCCCGGCATGCGGCTAGCGGGTGAGGATCTGCTCACCGACATGTTCGAGGCTGTCGCTGAGCTGCACTACTTGAAGACAGCGCTCGAGGGCGCCACCTTCGTGCTCCACGTGTCTCTCGAAAAACTACCCAGCCGGGTCGGCTTGGTCTCCTTGTTCGACATCGACAAGCGCGAGTACGTAGTGGTTCACCAAGTCGGCGGAAAAAAGAGCGGCCTGCTGTTGAGGCTGCCGGAGCGTTCGGAGCTTGCCAAGAAAGCCATGCGTTCTGGACGCGCCGTCATCGCCAACGGCGGGGATCTTGCAGACAAGCTCGATGGACGCTGGAAAGAAATTGGGGCCCCTCCGAAGAGCCTCATGTGTGCGCCCGTGGCAATCGGTGGTCGCTATCTGGGTCTAATCGAGCTCGCTGACCCGTTTGATGGTCGCGCTTTCAAAGAGGCTGACGGTCACGCCCTGACCTACATCGGCAAGCAGTTCGCGGAGTTCCTCGAAGAACGGGGCGTGCTCATCGATCCTGATGCGGTCGTCGCCAACGCCAACAGCGAGGTCGGGAGCGAGTAGCCAACTGTCAGCGGGCGGGGCTGATTGCTCGAGAGCGCCTGGGGTCGGGGGAGTTTGAGGTAGCGATGCCGGCTGGGGACAAATCGTCGAGGTGGCCCCGCGGTCGGTTGCTCTATTTCTTGGTGCCAGCGATTTGTGTGGCCGTACTGGGTCTTGGCGCGGCGGCGTTGCGAACGACGTTGCAGGTTGAGAAAGCGCGACAGCAAACCGTGTTCGACGCCACTTGGACCTTGGCCTCCGACCGCATCGACCGCCTCGAGAAGATGATCATCGCGCAGGACAACGTGGTCAGCGCCAACGTCGACGTTGGGGCGCTAGCGACCATTGCGTATCGCTGGCTACCCACTGCCCGGCGGGAGACGCCGACGGTTCGTGCCGTCATGGTGCTCGATGCAACTACAGCCGCGATGGAAGTGCGCGCGTTCGTTTCGAAAGGACGCTTTGGAGCACAAGACGACGCCTTCCGTCGGGTGCTGGTTCACCGTTTGATTCCGCGGATGGATTTGAGCACGCCACCCGTGCAGCAACTTCGGCACTTGCACCGCTCGGTCGAGGGTAAGAGCTATCTGACGAGCTACTGGCAGCGCGCCCATGCGGGGCGGCGTTATCTGGTCGTGGCGTGGCATGATGTGGAGCGGCTCGTCAACGACGTGATGCCCCAGCTCTACCGGGACTTCGACCGAAACAGTCGCATGAACGTGACTGATCAGCAGGGGCGCATCCTCTTTGGTCCGCCGATTCACACGAACGAATTCACGGTCGGGCGCAAGTTCCCCACCACCTTGTACAACTGGCGCTTGCAGGTGGCGTTGACGAGCGCCGAGGATCTCGCTGAGAAGGCGGTTCGCCAGCGTCTCGTGCAGATCGGGGTCGTGGCGCTAGCAGTCTTGATTGCAGTGGTGGGGACCGTGATCGTGGGGCGTGCTGCCGTCGAGGAGCGGCGGCTGGCGACGTTGCGTGGGGACTTTGTGGCGATTGTGTCGAATTAGCTCAAGACGCCCCTCGCCTCAGTGCGGATGTTCGGCGAGCTTCTGCTCACGGGGCGCGTCGCCAACGACGACAAGCGTCACGAGTACCTTCAAATCATCGTCGGCGAGAGCGAGCGATTGAGCAACTTGATCGGCAATGTGCTCGATTTTGCCAAAGTGGAGAAAGGCAAGGACGCCTACGACTTCGTCGAGGGCGATCTAGCAACCGTCGTGGCGCGCGCTGTCGACACCCTGAACTATCGCGCTGAGCGTCAGGGGATCGAGCTGTGCTCGAATCTGGAGCCGGCTCCGTGCGTTCTGGATGAACGGTCTGTCGAGCTTGCGGTGATCAACCTCATCGACAATGCACTGAAATATGCCAAGGGCAGCGATGTGGTACAGGTCAGCGCCAAGGGTGATGCTGGCGCCGAGGCTGTCCTGGTGCGGGTGGAGGACAGCGGTCCTGGAATCGATTCCACGGACCGCGACCGCATTTTTGATCGCTTCGTTCGTGGTCGCGGGGCCCAAGAGGCCCACGTGCGCGGTAGCGGAATCGGTCTGGCACTGGTCAAGCACATCGCCGACGCCCACGGCGGTAGCGTACGTGTCGAGAGTCCGGTCGATGGCGAGCGGGGCTCGGCTTTCGAGATCCGCTTGCCGCTGAAACCACCCGGCGTCTGACCTGCGTTCTTTCGTGGTCGGGTGCGTGCGCGACCACGACCACGAGCACGGGCTGCACCCGCTTCCGCTTCGTGTGGGAGCCGTCATCAACTCCGACCTCGAAGCTACGCCTAGTCGATGTCGCCGGAAAGGTCTTCGCCGAGCAGTTGGTTGCCGTCGTCCTGTCCTTTTGGCTGGTCGTCGGCGCTGCTGGACTTGGTCTTGTCGTCAGTCCCCTCGTCAGGGGGCGCACTCGACGCGGCCGCGGTGGGATCGACGGGCGGGTCGCTGTCGGCGGGCGGCGGCTCGACGGGCTCCGGCTCGGGAGGCTCGGGAAGCGCGATGGCCTCGAGGGCGCGGTCCAGCAGTTGTTTCTGTGCAAGGAAAGCCGCCCGCTCGGCCACCGGCAACACATGAAGCGCGTCCATTCGCAGCTTCAGCGCATTCATGAACTTGCCGTTCTTCTTGGCCGTGAAATGTAAGTGTGGGCCTGTCGAACGCCCCGTGGAGCCGACATAACCCACGAGTTGTCGGGTGCCGACCTTGTCCCCCCTTTTGAGGCCTTTTGCGAATCGTGAAAGGTGCGCGTAGCCAGTCTGGATGCCACCTGGGTGATCGACGAGCACGAGGTTGCCGCTCGCGCCGCGTGGGCCAATCAGAGCAACCGTGCCGCGGTAAGCGGCGTACACAGGTGTGCCCGAGGGTGCGCCGTAGTCGGTTCCGTTGTGCGGCATGACGCGCTTGAGCACGGGATGCATGCGCTTGGGGTTGAAATGCGAGGTGATCGGAGCGTTCGGAATTGGTGAGCGCCAGCCTCGGTTCGACGGGCGACGTCCGCGCTCATCGGCGTAACCACGCACGCGCTGTCCTTGGAACCAATACGCCCGAAGTGGCTTCCGGCTCGGATCGGGAGGTCGGTATTCGAGTACGCGAACGCGCTCGTACCGCACAAAACGACCCAGCGCGGTCTGCTCCACCACGACGATACGGACCGTGCCGCCCTCCTCGAAGGCTTCGGTCGAGGTCCGTCCGTTGAAGGCGGCGTTGACCACGCGGCTCAAGCCCGGCTCGAGTCCTGCGCGCTTGTAGCTCTTGGTGAAGCTCTTTCCGACGTAGAACGATGTTGCGAACTCTTCGCTTCGCACCTTCATGTCGAGGCGAAGGCCGCGGAGCAATCCTTCTTTGTTGGTGCGGGCTTGATAAACCTCTGTGGGGTCGATTTCGTATTCGAAGGCCACCACCTTCTTGGTGCCGCGCTTCATGGCGACGGCGAACTTGTCCCGCTTGCCGGTGCGATCCAGCTTGCGGACGCCCTTCATCGCTTTGAGGATGCGATACACTTGGGCCTTGGGCACGCCGGCTTTGCCGAGGGCTTTGATGAAAGAGCGTCGTTTCATCGTGCCGCGTACTAGGAGGTGAGAGCCAGCTAGCTTGCTGACCCGCCACGGTGATGGCAGCAGGGTGCGTTTGCGCTTGTTTGCTTTCGCTGGGGCTCTTGGCGAGCGTGCACTGGCTGACGCGCTGGCAGCAGCCGCTTTCGCCAGAGCGCGCTGGTCGCGAACCGGGAACACCTGGATGAGCAGCGCAAAAATCGAAGCCACCGTCGCCAGTCCGAACAGTCCGCCGAACACTGCTGTCATACGCGGCGAGATGGCGGAACCATCCCCACGTGGAGACAGGGGTATGCCCTCGAGGGCGCGGCTCCGTTCCAGGACGTCTGCATCCATCGGCGGTGGCCGGCTGCTGGCAGGCCTCCCACTCCCAGCGGGCTTGCTGGTGTGCCCTTTGGTTGCTTCGGCAACGCTGGGAGATTCGCCCGGAGTCACTGCGTGTGGTTAGCAGCTAGCGAGCCGGCGAGCAACTCGCTACGCTCGGCCCTAATGGGCAAAAGAAGGCTGAGCTCCGAGGAATGTCGTTTGGTTATCGATCCTGCGCGTTTGCACATGCGCACCACCGACGATGTCGCGCCTCTCTCCGGTATCGCATCCCAACAGCGCGCTCTTCGTGCGCTCGAGTTCGGCTTGGACATCCGGCAGCCTCGTTTCCACGTGGTTGCGGTCGGCGATCCTGGCTCGGGTCGAACCTTCAGCGCCCGCTCAGTGGCCAAGCGAATGGCGGCCAGCCGGGCGACGCCCGACGATGTGCTGCTGTTGCCCAATCCGAGCAAGCCGAGCCAACCGTCGGTGCTGTCGCTGCCTGCGGGCGAAGGGCGCCCATTCACCGAAGCGATGGAGGAGCTGCACGAGAAACTCGTCGAGGGCTTGCGCCGCGTCTCTGAAGGCGAGCGCTTCAAACAGAGCCGCAGTCGGATCGAACGCCGTGCCCGTGAACGCGAGCAAGAGCTCGAGGGTGGGTTGCAGCAAATTGGGGACGAGCTCGGCCTGGAGCTGAGTCGCGATGAGGACGAAGTCAAGGTTGCCAGTCGCGATGAAGAGGAGCCCAGCTCCGAGGATCTGCGGACCATCACCACGGCGGTCGAGGCTTTTGAAGAACAACTCGTCGAGCTGCAAGAGCATGCTGACAGCGAATTGCGCAGCGAGCTCAAACGGCTGATGCTCGAATCGGTACGCTCGTGCTTTTCGCCTGTGGCCGAGAACTACCAGAGCCGCGCGGCAATCGCGGGTTTTCTCGACGCTGTCGAAAAGGTGGTCTGTAAGGAGATTCGACGCCTGATTGACGAGGCTTCGGGCGAGGATTCGCAGACGCTGGCGCGGGGCATCGTCGTGCCCACGCTGCTGACCGAGCACGAGCCGGGCAGCGGAGCGCCCGTTGTCGACGTGCCCTATCCGACATTGACCGCGCTTTTTGGGCGCGCCCACGTGCCGCCCGACTCCAGCTTTCCTCCCGAGCCGGGTTTTGCTGTGTCGGGGGCCTTGCACCAAGCCAATGGCGGGTTTCTGATTCTGCCAGCCAACACGCTTCTCAAGAATGGCGTGTACGAGCAACTGAAGGCGTGCTTGCTCGCCGGCAAGTTCCTGGTTCCCGAGCATGACCCGTCCTATTTCCGAGGGACCGTCGAGGAGCTGCTTTTCCCGCAGATCAAGATCGACGTGAAGGTCATCCTCATCGCCAGTCCGCCTCTGTACCAGGAGCTACACGAGGCCGATCCCGAGTTTTCACAGCTGTTCAAAGTCCAGGCGCGCTTCGAGCACGCGCTGGAGGTGAGCAAGGCCATGGTGACTTATCCGGCGTTTCTTGCCGGTTTTCTCAAAGACCGGGAACTGCCGCCGCTCACCGCCGCTGCGGTTGCCAAGCTGATCGCCTACGGTTGTCGGCTCAACGAGAGCCAGACCAAGGTATCCGCCCAGCTCGGCCTCATCGCCGAAGTAGCCAGCGAAGCAGCCTATCGCGCCAAGCGCGCAGGTCAGCAGCAAGTCGACGACGGTGTGGTGAAGGACGCGCTCGAGGCCGCTCATTGGCGCGGTCGTTACTTCCAGGATGAAGTTCACCGCTTGCTGAGTGACGGCACGATCCGTATCGAGGTGAGTGGACAGCGCGTCGGCCAGGTCAACGCCATCAGCGTCATGAGTGATGGTCCCCAGATGTTCGGCAAACCCTGCCGCGTCACCGCTGTTACTTACCCTGGTATCGAGGGCCCCGTGAACATCGCGCGTGAAGTCGAGATGAGTGGCCCCATCCACAGCAAAGGCGTGCTCATCCTCAAGGGCTTTCTTGCAGCTCGTTTCGCGCAAGACAAGCCACTCATGTTCGGCGCTTCGCTGGTGTTCGAGCAGACCTACGAGGCCATTGATGGTGACAGCGCCTCGACTACGGAGCTGTACGCTCTGCTGTCATCTTTGGCGGGGATGCCCATTCGGCAGAACTACGCCGTCACGGGCAGCGTCGATCAACATGGCTTGATCCAACCCGTGGGTGCCATCAACGAGAAGATCGAGTCGTTCTTCGATGTCTGCATGGCCAAAGGCGGGCTGAGCGGTGATCAAGGCGTGCTCATCCCGGCACGAAACTGCGACGGGCTGATGTTGCGAGAGGATGTCGTCGAAGCCCTGCAACAGGAGAAGTTCCACATTTTCGCCATCGATCATGTGGACGAAGGAATCGAGCTGTTGACCGGTGTGCCAGCGGGCTCGCTCAATGAAAGTGGCCACTATCCGACCAACTCCGTTTATGGGGCTGTCGAAGTGCGGCTCGATCGCTACCGCGCGGTGCTCGCCGGCTACCGTTGAAGCACCTTCGCCCCTTTGGGTGCGCGCGAGTCCGTAGCGCCCCTCTTGGGCCAGAAACTAGCCAGATGACTTGGGCGGGTGGTGCAGGGTCGCGAATCTGCGCTTGAGCACCAGTGCGCCTTGTGCGGCTAGCGCGAGGGCGTGCTCGAGGGCGCTGCGCTCGGTCGCGACAGGTTGTTCGGGGTCCGAGGCATCGAGCGCGAACTCGATGACGCACTCCGAGTCCTCACAATGTTCTTCCGCTTGTGGCGCGAGCTTGTGGATCAGTGCCATCGCGGCAGTGTTCTCGCTGAGCACGTGACATCGGAAGCGCAACACGCCGCGCTCGGCGGCTGCCGCGACCAGCCGTGCGAGCAGCAGCTTGCCCAAGCCCTTGCCCTGCATGTCGTCGATTACGGCCACGGCTGGCTCGGCCACGGTGGGCTCCTGCTCGTAGCAAACGAAGCGACCCACTCCTAAACCATCTTCGTTGCCGTCCTCAGCGACGCTGAGCGCGCCGATGGCAAAATGGCGCTCGCCGTCGAGCTCGGTGAGGTAGCTGAGCTCGGTCGAAGTGAGCTTGCTCTTACTCGAAAAGAACCTCAAAAAGCGTGACTGCTCCGACATGCGCGCGAAACCGCGGACGAAGAGCTCCTTGTCGTCTGGGCGCACGGCGCGCAAATTTACTGCCGTGCCATCGGGCAGGGTGACTTGCTCACGGTAGTCCGCGCCGATTTGCCGAGCTGACGAACCCATGGGCCCAAAATAGCTGACTCGCCCCAGCGCGTCGACGGCCAGAATTGGGTGGCTATTTGTCCATGCTGAAGGACCAAATATTGGGATTCTTCCCCAATATTACTCGTCTTTTTCGATGTAGGGCACTGGCACACATTGTGCACATCGCGAGCACATGCCCCCCCATGAGCTCGCGCGCCCCGAAACCAGCGACGAGCCACTTGCCCGATTGAGGTGCCCTGTGAACATCCGCTCTCGCTCCGCTGTCGCCGTTTCCGCTCTTGCCATTTGCGCTGCCGCGGCTGGCTGCACCAACCCTGAGCTGGGCTCTGAGACCCTCAATGACACGGGCTGGGTCGGTGCCAACTCTTTCGAGGTCAGCACCGTCTTCCGCGCCGCGCTGAGCCACCCAGCCACCGGCCAATATGCCGATCTCGCCACCGACCCAGCGTTGCAAGCCGAGCTCATCGCGACGCAGATCTCCTACGGCAAGAACGACATGAAACGCGCCTCTTACCAGGTCAACCTGATGCCCGACGCCATCAAGGCGATCGACGTTGCGATCGAGGGCGACTTGGTGACGCTGAGCTACGAAGCCTCCGTCGATATGGTTCGCAACAAGATCTACGGCGTCGACGTCAAGTCTCCCGAAGATCTGCCGGCGACCCATTTCGAGGTTACCCTTCCGACTGATCCGGTGGACGTGTTCGCCAAGGCTGGAGCGAGCTGCGCCGACGACTACGGCAACTACACGCTGACCGAGTACAAGTATTACTACTACTTCGCTCCCAACAAGACAGGCTGCGAGCTGCCCGTGACCACCGGCACTGTCGATGTCGTGGCGGTCTATCCCAACCCGATCGTCTATCCCGAGTACGACCGCTTGATCAACGATCTGGGTAGCGATCTGAAGGGCTTCCGCGCTGCCATCCTACCGAACCGTGGCGACAACGACCCGATGAGTCGCTTCAATGCCCACCAGCAGGCCATCGAGCATGAGACCGGCGTCTCTGCCGACGTCCACTCGTCCTTCCACCGCTATGTCTGGACCAAGGACGGAGCGACCATCGTCATCGACCTATTCGATCCCACCAAGGGCAGCTTCACCAACACCTTCCGCAAAGCGCTCGGTGACTATCAGATCGTCTACTACAACGGCCATTCCAACTACGGCCATCAGCCCTTCTTGTCCGACAAAGATGCTTTCTCGGACGAGTATCAGATCATCACCATGCACTCGTGTCAGTCCTACGCCTACTACGCCAACCAGGTGTTTGCTGGGAAGGCCACAGCGCAGGATCCGAGCGGCTTCGTCAACGGCGACATGGTGGCCACCGGCCGCTCGTCGTACCCGGGTGACTCGCCCGACGTGATGATGGTTCTGCTCGAGGACCTGATGACCGGCCTCGGCGCTGTAATCAACGGACGCAATGATCAAGCGCCGTCATGGCAAGCAATCGGCGAGGGCATGAAGCGCGTTGCCCCGTCGATCCTCTACGGCGCCGCTGGTGTACGCGACAATGCTTGGAAGCCCGACGTCGAGCCGACCACCGGTTGCGCCCACGACGTCTGCTCGGCCGGTGCCGCACTGCCCGCGAGCTGTGACCCCTGCGTGGCCAAGATGGCCGCGGTGGATCCCTACTGTGTCGACAGTTTCTGGGACGAGGTCTGTGTCGACGCGGTGAGCTCGGTGTGTGGGCAGAGTTGCGAGTAGCAAAACTCTGAAATCGATGTAGGGGACGGACGACCAAACGCCCTCCCGCAACGGCTGCATCTTGCGTAGCTGCGGGCGGTTTACCCCCGCCCGCACCGCGCGTCGGCGTCCGCCCCCCCGCCAGCCCAAGCCCCCCCGTGACCCAAAGCAAGGCCCAGCCCAACAAGC
>CAZRGL010000003.1:21020-31117 GCA_964599485.1 uncultured Polyangiaceae bacterium | reverse complement strand
GGCGTCCGCGTCCGAATCCGTGTCCGCGTCCGAATCCGTGTCCGCGTCCGAATGCGTCCGCATCCGCATCCGCGTCCGGGGCCGCATCCGCGTCCGCGTGGTCCGCATCCGGGGCCCGCGTCCGCGTCCGAATCGGCGTGCGTGACACCGAATGGCTGTAGGGGCATCTCGGGCGGTTTATCCCCGCCCGCACCGCGCGTCGGCGTCCGCACCGCGTCGAGGCCATGCGCACTCGTTTCCCCAAGCTCGTCCCAGAACGACAAGCCCACACCACGAGCAGTGTGTCACGGGGCTGGCTATCTGATCTTCATGAGGGCGGCCAAAGTGATCTTGCAGGGGGCGGCCAAAGTGATCCTGCAGGAGGCGGCCAAAGTGATCGTGATCTTGGGCTGGTTGATGAGGCTGGACATCGCAGTTCGGCTCGTGCTCGCCCTCAGGGATGGCGAATCGGAGGATTCAGATGCACCGGCTTCAGGAGCTGGTTCGACTACACAGGATGGGCAGCGGGGTGCGGGAGGTGGCCCGGCTGCTTGGGATGAGCCCGAATACCGAGCGGGACTACCGACGAGTGCTTCTGGCGGCGGGTTTGCTGGAGGGCTCCGTGAAGGAGCTTCCGGGTCTGGAGGAGCTCAAAGCGGCGGTCATGGCCGAGCGGGCTCCTGGTGGGACGACACCGAAGCACGAGGTGTCCTCCATCGATGCCTGGGAGGGTCAGGTGCAGAAGCTGCTCGCGTTGGGGCTGACAGCACGGCCGATCTACGACCGGCTGCGCCTGGAGGAGAAGTGTTTCACCGGCAGCTACTGGTCGGTGCGTCGGATGTGTCGTCGGCTGAAACGAGCACGCGGTACGCAGGCGTGGGAGGTAGCGATTCCGGTACAAACCGGGCCTGGCGAAGTTGCACAGGTGGACTTCGGCTATGTCGGCAAGCTGCTGTGCCCGCGCAGTCATGTGCTTCGCCGAGCCTGGGTGTTCGTGATGACGTTGGGTTTCAGCCGGCACATGTTCGCCGAGGTGGTGTTCGACCAGCGGGCAGAGACGTGGCTGGCTTTGCACAAGCGGGCGTTTGCGTACTTCGGTGGAGTAGGGAGCACTGTTTACCCCCGCCCGCGTCCGATTCGGCGTGCGAGAAACCGAACGGCCGTCGGGGCATCTCGGGCGGTTTGCCCGCGCCCGCACCGCGTCGGCGTCGGCGTCGGCGTCAGTGAAAAGCACGTAGGGGGCTTCATGCCCTCGTGCCCGGGCGGAGCCCGCGGATCTATGGGCTAGGTTGGCTTCTTGCCGCAGCCTACGCCGTGGTAGAGCGCGGCGTTGTTGTTCTCCCAACACTCGCTGGTTTCGCCATCCGGATCGACCATCACGAAGACATCCACGGTCTTGCCACCCAAGTCGGTCTGGCAGCTGACGACCATGCATTCGGCGACCGCTAGGGCGATGGGAATGGCCACGTTGCATAGCTCGGGTCCGTTGAGCGCGCCTTCGTAGAAGCTCACTTTGGTTCCACTGACCATGGGTAGGGTGCCGCGGTTGCAAACACGCGCCTCGATGGTGGCGATCGACTCTTGGCAGGACACCGTTCCCACGTCGCCACCGGCGGTCAGATCGGGCTCGCCGAGCGCGTCGAGGCTGCCTTGTACGTTCTGGCGGTAGTTGTTGAGCCCGGGCTGTTTCCAGTTGGGCAGGACTTGTGAGGTCTTGGGGATGTCACCCTTGTCGCCGACGTGTGTGACAGCATAGGCATGCTGGTTCCAGACGGGCCGGGATGAGGCCCACAGGTCCTTTTCGTCGCGTAGCACCACGATGCCGTGGTTGACCTGGAAGGACGCAGCGGGAAACAGAGGATCGGTAGCAGGGCAACCGAGTGTGCCCGCATAGTCGTTGACTGCCGACACGATCTCGGTGCGGTAGTCGCCGTCCACATCGACGATGACTGGGTTTTCCAAGGTTGTGCCAGATGAGCGCGCTGCGCTGTAGATGACCTTGCCCGTCGCGCCTTCGTAGATTCGCAAGAAGCACTCGTCGGCGTATACCGCTTCGGCCGAGCCGTCGGCGTCGAAGTCGAAGACGCTCGAGCCGGTGGTGTTGGAGCTTGCGTCCTTCGAAGGCTGCGTCCAGAGCACGCCGTCTGTTTTCGCTTGCCCCCCACAATCGGCAGGATTGCCACCTGCCAAGCAGTCGAAGTCGAAAACGACGTACTTGCTACCGCCTGCGGTTGCGAACTCACGTTTGGAGTCGCCGTCGAAGTCCGCGATGGTGGGGGGGCCGCCGCGTCCGCCTCCGGGAATGCTCGCTGGCCCAAAAACGGTGGTCCCCTCGATGGTGGTAACGCGGGCTTTGCCGCTGGCGATGATTACGATCTCGGCTCGGTCTTGGTTGTTCTGCGAAGCGAGGGGATAGTTGCCCATGTCGGCAACGGCCACTTGGCCGATGGAAAGTCCGGCCGACTTGAAATAAGGCTCGGCGACCCAGTCGTCGATTTGCGCGTCCCAACCGTATAAGCCGTTGCCCAGAACCAGCTCCATCTGGCCGTCTTCGTCCACGTCTGCAATGACTGGCACGACACCCTTGTGATAGCCGGGAAAGCCGAGCGAGCTCGACAAGACGCAACCATCTGCCCGGTAGACACTGCCGCCGTAGATGATCTCGGGCTTTCCATCGTCATCCAAATCGTGGATCGACGGGCCACTCCATTTGTCGGAACCACCGATGAAGTCAGGCGCCGTCGGCGGTCCCATGCCACCTGGGCAAGTTCCTGAGCGCCAGAGCCGCGCGAAGGCCTTGCCATTGGCGTCGTACTTGAAGGCCAGGATACCGCCGCCATGGGCCGCAGCGACGATCTCGGCGCGGCCATCGGCGTCGAGGTCGCCCACCGCCACGCTGGCTGGCGACATGGTCGCATCGGCAGGGTCGTCAAAGCTGAATTGCTGCCTGCAGTCTTTGCCGTCGATGATTCTCAGGACACCCGGTTGCGAGTAGCTGCCAGTGGTCGGGAAGCTCGTGAAGACGACTGAAGGAGCAAGCGTGGACGGCTGTCCGTCGAGGTCGAAGTCGATCACCGTTGGCGTGCTCATGACATGAACGTGGTCAGGATGGGCATTGTTGGCTGGCGGTCCAGTCCAACGACATTGCTCCGCCGGGATGATCGCCTCGATGTTGACCTCGATTTCGCAGTCCTCGTCGCGGTCCTTGCTGGGGGGCACGCCGTAAGGAATGCATAGTCCGCCTGAGCAATAGCTGTCGAACCAACAGTCGTCGTTGGTCTGACAGGGGCCTTGATCCGGCGCACACTGCGTGTCGAGCGCACAGAACTCATCGCTGCTGCAACAATCGTCGACACATTGCTGCTTGTCGGGACAACCGCCGTCTTGAAAAATGGCACCGCTGCCCGCTTGGCCGCCGCCCTGACCCCCTTGACCCCCTTGACCATCAGAAGCATCGGCGCACTGACCGCCGTCCACGCATACGGCCTGTTTGGTCGTGCTGTCGCTGCCGCATCCCGGCGCTAGCAGCAGCGGACCAAGAGCCACAGGCGCGATGAATAGCAAGAATCTGCGCATTCGAGAATGCTACACCCACTCGGGCAATTGTTCGGGCAATTCCGCTGTGAGCGCTTCGTCCGGACCGCCGAAAAAGAGGCGGCTTCATCGTTCAGACTTGGTCGTTGCCGAGCATACGTTGCAGCTCGGTGTCGAGCTCCAACGGTGTGAAGGGCTTGAACAAGATCGAGGCGTCGCTGCAGGGCCCGTCGAGGATCACGTCAGGATTGTCGTCGTCGCCCGCCATCAACAAGACCTTGGTGTCCCCACAGCGAGTGAGCGTCCCTTCGATCAGCTTCTTGCTTCTCTCGAGAGGTAGGGCGAGATCGCTGATCAAAACGTCGATGGCTGCAGAATGCTCGTCTGCGAGCCTCAATGCCTCGTTCACGTCCGCTGCCACCAAGACCGCGTATCCCTTGTCATCGAGCATCTGTCTGAGAAGCGCCCGCAGCCCTGATCGGGTTTCGACCAACAGCAACGTTGCGGGCAGACGCATCGCTTTGCGCAGCCCTGATTCGCTCGGTGCCACACTCGCTGGGCCGGGTACAATTGGCAAATCGATGTCGAACCGTGTGCCTTGGTCGACCTCGCTGTGTACCGCGATGGTTCCCCCGTGCTCCACGACGATACCGTAAGCGGTCGACAGGCCGAGGCCGGCTCGTTCGCCGAGGCTCTTGGTCGTGAAAAAAGGATCGAAAATGCGCGCCCGAACGCTCTCGTTCATGCCGATGCCCGTGTCCGCCACACTGAGTCGCACCTTGTCGTGCTTCGCGTCTTGCTTCGCGTCTGTCGTGCCGCCATTGTCGCGTGGCAACAGCT
Organism: uncultured Polyangiaceae bacterium; assembly: GCA_964599485.1. Lineage (GTDB taxonomy): Bacteria > Myxococcota_A > Polyangia > Polyangiales > Polyangiaceae > JAPYTK01. The sequence continues at coordinate 26,764 of CAZRGL010000003.1, read as the reverse complement.
GCGTACTGAGGCTCAGCGTGCCGCCGTCCGGCATGGCGTCGCGGGCGTTGAGCGCCAAGTTGATGATGAGCTGCTCGAGCTGTCCAGCGTCGGCTTCTACGATCGCACTCTCGTCGGTGAGGTTGCTGTCGAGCTCGACAACATCGCCAACCATTCGTTGAAGCATGCCGATGAGCTCGGCTATCAGCAGGCCCAAGTCGATCCTTCGCCGATTGGGCATCTCCGTGCGGCTGAACGTCAACAATTGCCTGGTCAGATCCGCCGCCGACTCCGCTGCGAGCGTGATCTCTCCAAGCATCGCGTGCATCGGGTCATCGCTGGGAACACGTCGCTGCAAGGTGCTGCTGTAGCCCATGATGACGCCCAGTTGGTTGTTGAAATCGTGGGCCACACCACCGGCGAGTCGGCCGAGCGCCTCGAGCCGTTGGGTTCGGAGAAGATGCCGCTGCATGCGCTCGCGCTCTGCGATTTCGCGGCGCAGTCGCTCATTGGCCTCGCGCAGATCGGCGGTGCGTTCGACGACCCGTTTTTCCAGCTCGTCGCGCGCAGCCTTGAGCTCCTCTTCGACGCGTTTTCGCGAGAAGAAATCGGGGATCTGGTAACCGCGCACGCGTGGCGCCAGAGAGGGCTGATTGGCGATGTACTTTTCAACTCTGGCCTCGATGCGTTCCGGCGGAGCCATGATGAAGCGGCAGCAATCATCCCCTTTGGCGCGGCAGAGAATCTCGCTGGCAACCAATGGCAAGCTGAAGCTCTCTTCGCACCAACCCGAGGAATAGCCCGCGTTCATGATGCAGACCGGGAAGCTCGCGTAGCGGTCCGCTCCGAGCCACGCATCCGCCTCGAAAGAGTACGGATGGTCGTAGAGCAGGTGGTATTCGCTGCTCGGTGTGGGTTGCGACTCTGCGGAGATGTCGACGAACGCCCAACCCGCGTGGGCGAAATGGATGGGCCCTGCAGAGAGGCGGGCCACCGGATCGTCGATACCCATTCGGCGATGAAACTCCTGCGCGTCGCTCTTGCCGATGGCGTGTGCCAAGTCGAAGAGAATGTTGCGGGCGAAGTCGTGCGCCTCTTGGTGGCGGCCTTCGCCATAGAGTTTCTCCACCAGCGCGAAGAACTCGACTGAGAGCGACGCGGCGCGGATTAGCACATAGCGTTGATTTGCAATTTCGATGCAACCACGCGAGGGGTCGGCGACGCTCAGCTGAAAGTACGCCGACACCAGCTTTTCGGCGTTGAGAAAAACGGGCTCCAGTCCCCCTGGCACGCGCACCGTCTTGAGCTCGCTCACCAGCCCATGTTCCTCCTCGACCCCATGTGGGTCAAGGGCAGCTTTTTGCGTAATGAGCGCGATTTCGAGACAATCGCCTCGTGTCCAAGAAGCTCTTCGCCTGCTTACCGATGTTTGTGCTCGTCTCGTGCGGCCCCCCTCCACGGCCTGATGTCGGAAACGACCCTTCACCCGACAAGTCTGTCAGCGTCGAGGATCCACACGTCGATGTGAAGAAAGCGCGTTCCTACATCAGCAAGGCGCGGGCCGTTTTGAAGGAGGACCAGCACTTGGCGGCCGCCCGACAAATACTCGGGCGGGCTGAGCCCTACGCCAACGATACTGTGCGGGAGGAAATACGACGGCTTCGGCAGCACATCGACAGCCTCGAGGCTGACCGCGAGATCCCCGCCGTGCTGAGCCTGGCCAAGAGCGGCAAATGTATTGAAGCAGCCGACAAGTCCGCGGCGATTGCCAAACGCCGTCGGGGCTCCGTGGTGCCCCGCTTCGTCCGCGATAAGACCTCAAAAAAACTACTCGACTGCTTGTTGGGCGCGCTCGATATCGACGTCAGCATCGGTCGGGAGCTGGCCAGCAACAAGGCGCTGAAGAAAGCGCTTGCGCCCGACGACTATCAGCAGCTGCAGAGCAAAGTGGCTGACGCCACTGTTGGCACCATCATCGCACAGCTGCAGGTGCCTCTGGACAAGCGGCGCTGGGCTCAGGTCGTCAAACAGCTCGACGAGCTCGTGGCTCGCAAGGAGGCCGGCAAGCTCGAGGTGGGCAAGGTCATGGGTTTGGTGCGCGCCGGCGTGAGCGAGGACATCGAGAAGAAGGTTGCCGACAAGCTCGCCTCCTCCTCCGGTGTCGGCGGCAGTTTGCGAGAGATAGACAAGCTCATCGAGGCGGCACGGTGGAAGTCAGACTCACCGCTCAAGAGCGAGCGTCCGCCGGCAGCCATCACTACGCAGCGACGCCTGTTGGCGTTTTGGGCGCTGTGCACCTCGATGAGCTGCAAACACGCAACTCCGACGCGCAGCTGGGCTTATGGGCACGCTGAGGTGAAGCCACCGCTCGATATCAAAGACAAACCGGTCGCCACCATCAAACACGCTGGCGTCATTTGGCGGATCGCCAACGCGTCGGGCTGGGTCCTCATCGCCCGCCAGGATCCTGGCCAGGTCGAAGGCGCCGCCGCGCTGCTCGGGGCGGCGCTCGGCTGGGTCAAGAGCGCTGCGCTCAGAAAGAAGGACACCTCCGAGATGTTGCCGCCCGGTAAGGCGATTGTCGGCGCACGCATTTGGGGGCCTTTGCGCAAATCACAATCCACTTGGGAGCTGGGTACGGTTACCGCCATCGGAAAACGAGGGCAGCTACAGATCGAGCGCATGGCTGACCGCGAAAAGGTGAATTTGGCACGCGGAAAAGTGCGTTTTGGGACCCTTCGGGCGGACACCAAGGTGCTGGCGCATTGCTCAAAAGGACTGGTCAACGGACCGGCCATGATCGACAAGGTCATCGACACGGGCCGCGGCGATCCGGTGGCCAAGCTCACTTGCCTGGACGACAAGGGCGAGCGCGGAGCGGTCAAACGGCAAGCATTGCTGGGGTCGTTGCGCACAAAGCCGGGTTGGTTGCCGCCGCGACGTTGACGTGGCGGCCCACTTGCTGCACACATGGTGCGACAAGGCAAGGTGAGCTCATGCTGAAGCAACTGATCTGTGCAGCAGTCGTTGCAGCCTTCTTGTGCGGCTGCAACGGTGCCGAAGAGGACCCCAAGACAGGGGACGACGCCTTCAAGGCGAATCCCGTGAGGGCGCGCAAAATCCTCTACGAAGGTGAGGAGGCTGCCAAGAAGGGCGACTACAAGAAGGCGCGTGCGCTTTTCAAGGAAGCGGAGCGCTTCGCCAACCTCAATGTCCGTGAGGAGATTCGCCGGTCTCGCGAGCACATCGACAACAAGCAAGCGAAGGCCTTTGCTGAGGACATCATCAACGCCGCCGAGCGTGGCGATTGTGCTGTGGCCATCGATGATACCTTGCCAATCATTGCTCAAGGCGAAGGTTTGGGCAGGTTCATTCGCATGCACACCGACAAGGCCATCGTTGGCTGCGTGGAAGGCATGCTCGACGACGAAGAGAAAGACCAGCTCGCGGCGGCCCGCAAGCTCATGGCCTCTGACAACGCCAAGAAAGCGCTGATAGCGGCGAGCCATGCTGGGCTTTCCAAGAAGTTGCGCAAAGCTGTGTCGGCGGCCCTCAAAGAGGTAGCGAGCGAGCCTCTCGCGGAGCGCAAATGGGCTGCGGCGCTCGAGGCGGTCGACGCCCTCATCAAGATTGGTAAGGCCGGCAAGTCCGAGCGGGACAAGGTGACGAAGCTCGTTCGCAAGGGCATCGTCGACGACATCGCCGAGGCCCACGAAGAAGCGATGGCCGACACCAAGGTCGGCAAACAGAAGCTCGCCCAAATTGAGGCCTTGATCGACATCGGCTGGCCCAAGGACGAGCAAGGCAAGCGCGCCGCGGCGCCTCCCAAGGACATGGTGCGAAAGCGGCTCGAGCTCGCTTTTGTCATCGCGTGCGATTCGGTGAGCTGCAAGACCGACAACGTTGGAAAGCGCTGGACCTATGGTGACGTCAAGCCCAGCCCGCCGCTCGATCCGCGTGGCAAGGCGGAGGGCAAGCTCATCAAGAGCGGCAAGCCCGTGTGGGAAATAGCGACTGGTGGAGCGTGGTCGCTGGTCACCCTAAAAGACCCCGGCAGGCTCAACGGGGCAGGGGCTCGCGCCGGCGTCGGTGTGGGCTGGGTGAAGAGCTCTGCGCTCAAGACCGAGGACACTTCCGAATGGCTCCCGCCGGGCAAGTCGCTGATCGGGACCCGCGTTTGGGCTCCATTGCGCAAGGGGCAGAAGCTGCTCGAGCTCGGTCGGGTCATCAAGCTCCAGGGGGCGAAAGTCACGGTTCGTCGTCTCGCCGACCGCAAAGAGATCGACGTGTCTCGTCGCCAGCTGCGCTTCGGAGCCACCAAGAAGGGCACCAAGGTCATGGGCTATTGCCGCAAGCTGACCAAGCTCGAGCCGGCGCTGATCGAGAACGTCAAAGAGGTGATGTACGAGGTGCAGGGTGATCCGCTCGTGACCCTGGCCTGCCTCGACGACCAAGGCAAGCCGACCGGTGTGAAGAAAGAGGGTCAGCTCGGCTCGGTCCGCATCGACCCATCCTGGCTCCCCAAACAACGGTAGCTCGAATCGTGAATGATTCTGGCTAGCTGAGCTGACCGGTCAGCGCTCGCCAGGTGTTGACGCTTGACTCGCACCCGGCCCTTGGGCAGATGTCATTGCCCATGCCGGCGAGCTATTTCGATGTCGATGGGACCTTGGTGTCCAGCAATCTGATCCCGCCGACGTTGTACTATTTGGCCAATCAACCTACGCCGCTGCATGTTGCGCGCAAGATCGGCAAGGCTCTTCTGAAAGCTCCGGCCATGGTTTGGGCCGAGCTGCAGGACCGCCGTCTGTTCAACGAGGTGTTGTTCAGCACCTTCGAGGGGATGAGCGAGGACCGTCTCATCACGCTGTCGGACGACGTGTTCGAGCGCGTGTTGAAGCCGAAGCTCTTTCCCGGCGCCAAGGACCTGGTTCAGACCTCGCTCGACAAGGGACACGACGTGGTGCTCGTTTCAGGTGCGCTCGACGTCGTGGTCGCGCACATGGCCAAGTACCTCGGCGCGACCGATTACATTGCCAATCGTCTCGAGATCAAGGACCTCTACGCCACCGGCAAGTTGCAGCGACCGGTCGTGGCGGGACCCAACAAGTCCTTGTTGGTTCGCGATCATGCCCGCGCCCATGGGCACGACCTCGATGCTTGTTTCGCGTATTCCGACAGCTATTCGGACGTGCCCATGCTCTCCATCGTGGGTTATCCAGTAGCGGTCAATCCCGACCGGCGGCTGAGGCTGCTGGCCAAGGCCTACCATTGGCCCATCATCCAACTGCAGAAAGCGGCCTGAGTCGACACCATGAGCCATCCTTGCCTCGTCACGCTCGACAGTCGTAGCGCCCCTCGTACTTTGTTTTCCGGCGATCAACTCGTGCAGGTCGATCTGCCTACGGGCAGCCGCGTCTTGTACCCCAAGGCGCCCATCAAGCCGCTCAACGACGTCGACGCCGCCATTCGCTACGCCATCAACCATCCCGAGGGCAGCGAGCCGCTCTATGCGTTGCTCAAACCTGGCATGAAGATCACCATCGCGGTTGACGACATCTCGTTGCCGCTGCCGCCGATGCGCAGGCCCGATGTACGAGAGCGGGTGCTCACCATCGTGCTCGATATGCTCGCCGACCACGGCGTGGACGACATCGAGATCATCATCGCCACCAGTGTTCACCGGCGCATGAAGGACTTCGAAGTCCCCAACATGGTTGGCGACAACATCTGGGCTATGAAGATACTCCCGTACTCTCATTCAA
>CAZRGL010000003.1:5472-21010 GCA_964599485.1 uncultured Polyangiaceae bacterium | reverse complement strand
TGGGCAGCCGGATCTTCGATCGCTTCTGGCCCGACAAGCTCTACAACCACGACGGCGAGGACCAGGACAACATGGTCTTCCTCGGGGCGACCGATGAGGGCGAAGAGGTGGAGCTGAGTCGCCGGGCGGTCGAAGCGGATCTGGTCATCTACGTAAACCTGAACTTGGTGCCCATGGATGGTGGCCACAAGTCAGTTGCGGTGGGCCTGTGCGGCTACCGCAGCCTGCGCGCGCATCACAATCCCGAGGTGATGCGACAGTGCCATTCGTACATGAACCCCGAGACGAGCGCGCTGTCGCGCAGCGTCGACCGCATGGGTCGTTTGGTGGCCAAGAAGATGAAGATCTTCACCATCGAGACGGTGGTCAACAACCGCATGTTCGACACGCCGTTGGCGTTCTTGGCGAAAAACGAAGATGAGCTCAGCGGCTCGGAGCAAGTGGCGCTACGCGCGTTGCGTTTCTCGCTCGACAAGCTGCCTCAAGCGGCACGGCAGGCCATCTTTCAACGCGTGCCTTCTCCCTACGGCGTGATCGCGGTGCACGCAGGCGAAACCGAGGCTACCCACGCCAAGACGCTGGTCAAGAACTTCGAGCAGTACTGTGTTCCGGTGAAGGGCCAGTGCGACATTCTGGTCAGCGGGATCCCGTACATCAGCCCGTACAACGTCAACTCTTTCCTCAATCCTCTGCTCGTGCAGGTGATGGCCAACGGCTACATGTTCAACCTCTACAAGGGGGCGCCGATGATCAAGAAGGGGGGCACCATGATCGTGCTGCACCCCTGCACCGATCAATTCGACAACGAGCATCACGCCCCCTACATCGAATTCGTCCACCGTTTGCTGCCTGAGACGCGCGACGCGGTCGAGCTGCACAAGCGCTACGAGTCGCAATTTGCCAACAATCCGGCCTACATCGAGATGTACCGAGCCGGCCACGCTTATCATCCCACCCACCCATTTTTCATGTGGTATTGGGGCGAAGCCGGCCGACAACACCTGGGCCGGATGATCGTGGTCGGTGCCGACAACGAGTACATTCCGAAGCTGCTCGGCTGGGAAACCGCCCGAACCATGGAAGAGGCGCTTCGCATGGCCAAGCTCACCGCGCCGCCCGATCCCGACATCCTGTGTTTGCACATGCCACCCATCGGCATGGCTGAGGTGACCCTGAACAATGGGTCCAGGCCACCAGTATCGAGTAAGCGCTGGTAGTTGCGGCTTTGGATTCCTACAAGTAGGCTGAAAGGACACATGAGCTCTAAAGCCAATTGGATCGGCAAGTTGGGGGTGGGCGCGGTTGCTGCGGGGTTGGCCCTCGCGCCGGCGCAGGCATGGGCGGAAGGCCCCGTGTCGAACACCGGAAAAGGGATAGCCGGAGGCGCGTTGCTCGGAGCCGAGGTCGTCATGATCACGACGGCCATCATCGGCGCCGAGGATATCTGGCCCTATTTGGTGTTTGGCGCTGTGGGCGCCGGCGGCGGTGCGGCTGGGGGATATTTCCTCGAAGACGGAGTGACCGAGCCGGAGCCAGCGCTGTACATGTTTGCCGGTGGCATGGCGCTGATCGTGCCCACCATCGTGGCCATGCTCAATGCGACCGCCTATAGCCCCGATGAAGATCTCGAGGAGGGTGAGATAGAGACGGAGGACAAGCCCGCGAGTCCAGCCAAGGCACCTGGCGCGGCTCCGGGTGCGGTTCCGGGTGGCGGCGCGCCAGCTTCGCCGGTGCTGGACGTGAAGACGGGCGCGCGTCGGCCTTACGTGCCGCTTTCCTTCGTCGGGTTCGATGCCAGCAAGTCGGTCACTAGCATCCACGCCGGTGTTCCGGCCGTGCAGGTGCGGCCCATGTTCTCCCTCGAGGAAATCTCGCGCTACGGTGTGGCTCAGGAGACCGAGGTGCATGTGCCGGTCATGAGCGGCCGCTTTTGACAAGCAGATGCCCGCTCGAGGCCAGACTGCTCGAGGGAAGAGTGGGGGAATAGGAGATGTGCGGGCGTTTCACGCTCACCATCCATCATTTCGGTGAGCTCATCGACACCGTGGGCGCCGAGCTCGCCACTGAGCTGCTGGACTTCCGTCCGCGTTACAACATCGCACCCGGCAACAGGCATTGGATCTTGCGATGTGAAGCAGGTCGTCGCGAGGTTCTGCCAGCCGATTGGGGACTCATCAACCACTGGTCAACCGATCCAGCGGTGGGATTCAAGCAGATCAACGCACGGGCGGAGACCTTGGCGGAGCGGCCAGCTTTTCGAGAGGCGTTTCGCCGACGTCGTTGTCTCATCCCCGCTGATGGCTTCTACGAATGGCGTGGCCCTCGCGGCTCGCGCGAACCCATCTGGTTTCACGCCGAAGACCGTTCGGTGTTTTGGATGGCGGGCCTGTACGAGGGCTGGCGCGACCCACAACGTGGTCTGGTTCGAACGACCTTCACGATCATCACCACAGCAGCCAACACGGCGGTGGCCGAGGTGCACGATCGCATGCCGGCAATCCTCAGCCGCGAGCAGATCGAGCCTTGGCTCACTGGCGACAGCCCGGCCAACGAGCTCGGTCCGGCACCCGTCAATTCACTCGTGGGCAGCCCCGCCTCACCGCGCCTGAACTCGGCCGCCCACGATGACCCCGACCTGCTAGATCCGGACGATCCGCAGTTTCCGAAGCAGCTTGCCCTTTTTTGACTCGCCTCGATGGGCGCGCCGGACGCGAGACTGTTGCAGGGCCCAAAATGGGCCCATGAGCGTCGTGACCGTGCGTCGGGGCTAGCCAAACCAGCGCTGTGCCGCTATGTCGCTCATTATGACCGTGCCTCCCGCCCTGCCTCCAAAGAAGGAGGTGGCCAACGCGCTGCTGCAAGGACCGAGCGTGTATGTGCACCTCCATCCGCGACGCGACGGGGTGACAGTGCCCAACTGGTTCAAGAACCAGCCTCAGCTCGTTCTTCAGCTCGGCCTCAACATGGCCCTGCCGATTCACGACTTGGACGTCAGCGACGACGGGATCAGCGGCACGCTTTCGTTCAACCGGCGTCCTTTTTGGTGCATGTTGCCGTGGACAGCAGTGTTTGGCCTGGTCGGTGAGGATGGTCGCGGGATGATTTGGCCCGAAGACGTGCCCACAGAGCTTGCCGCGCAGCACCAGCGCCCCAGCTTGCGTGTCGTCTCCGACAAGAAGAACCGGAAGAAGCCAAAAGCGGTCGACCCCAATGACGCGGCATTGCCCGTGCTCGAAGAGGCGCCGCCCTCCGATCGCCCCATCCCGCCATTGGCACTCGTCGACGAGTCGCCTGATGCTCACGAGGACGACGGCGCGGCAGAGAAGCCCAAGCTGCCCCCCTACTTGCGCGTCATCAAGTAGCCCCCTCGGGGGTCAGCGCGAGACTAGGCTTCTGCAGCTTCTTCCTTCTTCTTCTGCGCTAGCTGCTCGTCGTAGGTGGGCATCTTGCCTGCTGTGTAGCGGCCCCAGTATTCCTTGAGCTTCTCGTAGACTCTGGGCGCCAGGATCACGCTGCCGATGATGTTGGGGAAGGCCATCGACAGGACCATGATGTCCGAGAAGAGCAGCACGTCGTGGAAGGAGCTGACCGAGCCCAGCACGACGGCGAGCACGAAGATGATCCGGAAAGCGATGACCGACTTGAGGCCCGCGCCATCGAAGTGATCGAGCAGATAGATCCAACCCCGTTCACCGTAGTAGCACCACGACACCATGGTCGAGTAGGCGAACAAGGCGATGCAGACCGTGAGCACGATTGGGAACCAGCTGATCGATTGCTCGAAGGCCCAAGTCGTGACCGAGGCGCCCTTCAAATTGTCTGAGAGCGCTGCGCATACGAATTGCCCCTGCTTCCAGGCGCCCGAGATGATCACCACCATCGCCGTCATGAAACACACCACGATGGTGTCGATGAAGGGGCCTAGCATGGCGACCATACCTTCGCGTACCGGCTCGTCCGTCTTGGCGGCTGCGTGAGCTACGGACGCGCTACCGAGCCCTGCCTCATTGGAGAACGCAGCCCGTTTCACGCCTTGGACGATCACGCCCATGATGCCGCCGTAGAAGGCCATCTTGGTGAAGGCCATCGAGAACATCAGGCTCACGGCGCCGGGCAGCTTCTCGATGTTGGTGACGATCACGAAGATCGAGGCCCCGATGTACAAACCGCACATCAGCGGTACGATCGTCGAGGTAGCGGCGCCGATGCGCTTGATGCCGCCGAGGATGACCGCGGCCACGAGCAGCGCCATGGTGATGCCGATGACCCAGCTGGCCTTCGGCCCCAAGCCAAAGGTCGAGGTGATGGCTTCGACGGTTTGGTTCGCTTGGAACATGTTCCCACCGCCGAGCGCGCCGCCCATGATCATGAAGGCGTAGACGACCGCGAGCACCTTGCCGAGCGTGCCCCAGCCCGGGCCGATCTTCTTGAGGCCCAGGTCGAGGTAATACATCGGCCCGCCGGAGATGCTGCCGTCATCGTTGGTCTGACGGTAGAGCTGGGCCAGGGTGCAACTGGAGAACTTGGCCGTCATGCCGAATACGGCGACGATCATCATCCAGACGACAGCGCCAGGGCCGCCCACCACGACAGCTACAGCGACGCCGGCGATGTTGCCGAGCCCGACGGTTGCTGACAGGGCGCTGGTCAAAGCGCGGAAGTGGGAAATCTCGCCTTCGTCGTCAGGGTTGTCGAACTTGCCCCGCACGATGTCGAAGGCGTGCTTGAAGGCGCGAATGTTGATGAATCGGAACCAGAACGTGAAGAAAAGCGCGCCGAGCAACAGAACCAGGACCAAAAAGGGAAAGCCGATCGTCTTCTTCTGCGGCTCACCTGTCTTGGGGTCCTTGATGAGCTTGCCATTGGGGTCGACCTTGTCGACCTCGACCGCGCCGCCGGTCACGTCGAAGAAGAGCCCTTTGAGCATCAAGTTGTTGAACTTGCCAAGAGCTGTTGGCTCCTTCTCTTCTTTCTTCTTCTCCGCCGGGCACTGGATGAGGTCGTCGGCTGTGGCGCCATCCGCTTTGTCCTCGTTCGCCGGCGGGCTCGTCGAGGCTGCTGCGCTCGCGGAGGCGGCGGCGCTGCTCTTCGGTGCTGCCGAGGCAGACGCGGAGGGCGCTGCGGTGGTCGCGGCCGTTGTTGCGGGCTCGGCGGACGAGGTCGCGGTGGGGGAAGCTCCAGGAAGCTTCTCCGAGCCTGGAGGCGGGACGCGGTCGGCGTGAGCGAGCTGGGCGACGCTGAACGTGGCCAGTGCCAACACGGCCGCGAATAGCAACGGCAGCGAGACGATGCGCTTGGGGTGCATGAAGTCCACCTACACGGGACACCTCCAGGCCGCAACGCGCGCCATCGACTCGAAAGTCGCCCTTTACGCGGCCACCGGGTCGTGGTCTCCAGGCCTGGTTACATGAATCACCACGGCCTGCTGTCGATCGCGCCCGCAGTGCTGGCCATCGTGCTGGCGATTGCGAGCCGAAATGTGATCCTCTCGTTGTTCAGCGCGGTGGCGCTCGCGGGGATTGTGCATCTCGACTTCGACGTGCTCGGCGGCGTCATGCACGCGCTGGACGTGCTGGTTGCGGCCATCGCCGACAAAGACCACGCCAAGACCCTCCTGTTTACGGTGCTGATAGGCGCCATGGTTGGGATCATCGGCAAGAGCGGTGGGACGCGGGCGGTGGTCGAAGCCATGGCCAAACGCGCCAAATCGCCTCGCTCGGTACAGCTGCTCAGCTGGCTCAGCGGGCTGTTCGTGTTCTTCGACGACTACGCCAACTGCATGATCGTGGGCAGCGCCATGGGACCGCTTTGCGACAAGCACAAGGTGTCTCGCGCCAAGCTCGCATACATCGTCGACTCCACGGCAGCGCCCGTCGCTTCGCTGGCTCTGGTGAGCACTTGGGTGGGCTTCGAGGTGAGCGTCATTGCCGACGGCCTCAAGGCAGCTGAACGCACGGGCATCGAGGCGTACGGCTTCTTCGTGCAAGGCTGGCCCTATCGTTTCTATCCCATTCTGGCGATGCTCTTCGTCGGAATGATCGCGTGGTCGGGGCGCGATTTCGGGCCGATGTTGCAGGCCCGGACTTCCGAGAAAGCAGAAGACGACAGCGAGGCTGACGAGGAGCAGACTGGCAAGGCCCATTGGGGGGTTGCGGTGTTGCCCGTGGTCACTTTGATTGGTGTGACCATCGGCTCGTTGTGGACGACCGGCAAGGCCAGCCCCAAAACACCGGCCGACCCACGGCTGTTCGAAGTGCTCAAGAATGCGGATGGCTACGGTGCGATCCTGCTTGGTTCCTTCTGTGCACTGCTGCTCGCAGTGGTCCTCACGCTGGCGACCAAGTCGCTCGATCTCGAACGCACCACCGAAGCGGCGCTCGGCGGCATGAAGCTGATGTTCGAGGCGCTGGTCGTTCTGCTGCTGGCCTGGAGCCTGAGCGCCGGCATGAAGGAAATCGGCGCCCCGCAGTATCTGGTGAGCGTCCTGCGCACCGCGCTACCGGCTTGGTTGTTGCCGACCCTGGTGTTCGTAGTAGGGGCGGCCATCTCGTTCGCGGTGGGCTCTTCGTACACGACGATGGGTGTGCTCATGCCCATGGTCGTACCTCTGGCTTTCGAGCTGTCGCCCGGCGACATGATGATCCCCCTGGCTGCAAGCGGCAGTGTGCTTGCAGGGGCTTGCTTCGGCGATCACTGTTCGCCGATCAGCGACACCACGGTTCTGTCGAGCATCGGTAGCGGCAGCGAGCTGCTCACCCATGTGCGCACGCAGCTGCCCTATTCGGTCGGCATCGGCGTGATCTCGATTGTCTTCGGCACGTTGCCAGCAGGGCTTGGTGTCAACCCGTGGCTTTGTGTGGCGGTAGGCTTGCTGGTGAGCGGGGCGATGCTGCGTTTCCTGGGTAAGCTCGAGCCGCCGCAGGAAGCGCCTGCGGACCAGCCCCTCGCCCCCGACGAAGCGGGCTGACTGTGAGCAGCGCTAAGCCTCGTTCGTGCTTTGCCCAGCTGTCGCAAAATCTTTCGTTTTTACGGTCAACCACACGAGCGAGACTTAGCGTTGCCCACAGGCAGCACGGGTCTCAGTCATTCTAGTCTTGCCGCCTACGTCGACGGGTGCCCGCGGCGAGCCCCAGTAGAAGGCCTAGGGCGAGCGCCTGAGCTGAGCGCTCGGCGGGCGCGCCCGCTATCGTGCAACCGCAACCACTGCCGATGACCAAAGGCTCGGTAGCATTGGGCTCTACGGGCAATTCAGGTTGCTCTTCGACTTGGCAAAGAGAGTTGCAGCCGTCGCCGGGGATCAGGTTGCCGTCGTCGCAGCCCTCGCCAGTCTCGACCTTGCTGTTCCCGCACTGCGGCTCGCTGGGCAGCTCACCTTCGTAGGCCACGATGCAGAAATCGTCGATCGTCCAGCCCCCCATGTTCATGCCGCTATCGCTGGCGATCTCGAACTTGATCTGGAGGGTGCTGTTGCTGTCGACGTAGTCGGTCATGTCGATGTCGTGGAAGCGCCATTCGCGGTCACGATGGTGGGTGGTCGCGTCGTCCTCGTAGGGGGAGGCCAAATTGATCCAAGCCGTTTGACCGTTGGCGAAGATCGCAGCTTGGTCGAAGAAGCCGTCCTCGACGTTGAGCCAGCGGCGGTATTGCAGCCGAACGTTTTGGTAGCCGCTCACGTCGACGACCGGGCTGTTGGCGAAGTTGGTCTTGTCGCTCTGGTACAAGCCGTTGAACTTGCCCTCGCCAAGGTCGTTACCGAACACCTTGGTGCCGCTGAAGGCCTGGGGCGGATCGCCGTTGGCGGCGTTGCCGTTGGGGGTCCCCCACTGCCAGTCGTCGGCGCCTTCGTCTGGTTTGCCTTGTGAGAGGCCGTGGGTCCAACCGTCGAGCTCTGGATCGGTCTCGAAGTCGGTGCAGTAGATCGGCACGACCTCACCGACGAAGAACTGGTACAGCGGATCGGCAGGATTGTCGGGGAAGGCCAGCTTGCTGCCCTGATTGAGCTCCACGTCGACCTTGTAGAGCACCACCTCGCCCTCGCTTTGTGGCGGGATGTCGCCCGCAAAGTCGGTAGGGCCGCCGGGCATGACCACCTTGTAGGATTGGTTAGGCGAGCGTCGTAGCTTCCAGCGCAGACTGACTTCCTCGACCTTGTCCTCGGGGCACTGCGAGAAGAGTCCTTCGACCTTCAACGATACGTGATGACCGTCCTGGTTTGGTGGCTCGATGCTGAGCTCGCTGGCGCTGACGTTGATGCTGCGCAATCCGTGCACACCGAAGGCCTCGATGATCTCGCAGACGTTGGGCGTGCCATTCTCCAAATTGCCGTCGTCGTCGTCGGCTGCCAAGATCTCAGGGTACATCGAGGGAATGTCCGAGGCGGTGCGCAGCGCCAAATAGGCCAAACGGTTGGTCAGATCGGCGCCCACTTGCTCGCCATGTTTGACCATGAGCAGTTTGCGTAGATCCCAAAGCGCTCCGCCGATGATCAGCCCAGTCTCATGGGGATCGGGATGTATGTGCTGCGGCCACGAGTGCTCGCCATTGCTCGGATCGATGTGACGAAGCGGCGCTTTGCTGTAGAAGAAGCCGCGGCCCATCGCGGGGTCACCGGTGATGGTGCAGGAGTAGAAGTCGCTCACGCCTTCGCTCAGGGCTGAGTCGAACGCCCCCGAGCCGGGGATGATGGCGTGGTGGTGAAAGCCGTGGCCGTACTCGTGATAGACCACGTCGGCGAGCCGGCCCGTGTTCTCGCAGTTGCCGCTGCTTTGATAGAAGTTGATCGCTTTGCCGTCATAGAACGCGTTGCATTGGTCGTTGATGTTGACGTTGACTGGCATCTTGGCGTTGAGCCAGTTCATCTCCGGCGCGATGGTCTTGCCATGCTGTTTGGCCCTGTAGGTGTGGATGAAGGCGCTCAGCTGTGCGTCGAGCTCCGGGGTGCCCTGCTCATCCCAGACGACCTTGTCTCCGCCGCTGACCTGAAAGACCGCATTGGCGGTGGTGCCGGCGTTGTTCTTGACGGAGACTTTCGCGCCTTGAGGCGAGAGCGTGACAGCGGTGCTCGTTTCCGAGTCGGGAAAGCTGAACATGCCGCTTTCGTCGGTGCTGACCGTGCCGAGCTGATCGACGTCGACGTCCAGCATCGCTGCCGCATAATCGCTTCGTTCGTCGCCTGGGTAGCGAACGGGCGCGTTGAACAGGACGGTGGCTTCGGCGAAGCGTAGGGTCTGCTCACGGGCGACCCGCTGTCCAGTGCGGGCGTCCAGGTATACGGTCCAGCGTCCAACCGGATGCTTGGCGGCGACCTCGACGCGCAGAACCACGCGATAGCGGCCGAGCGACGAACGCTTCACGATGGGTAGCACCAAGGGGCCCTGCACGGACCAGCTCGCGATAGCTTGCCCCGCGTCCTGGACGATCCACTGCTCGGCCAGGTCGCGCGCTTTGGCCGTCGTGATCATCGTCTGTGGCAGCTGACCAGCGACGAAGGGCAGCGCTTCCGACGCGATGAGCATCAGCCGATCGTTCTTGAAGCGGAAGCTCAGCTGTCCGCCGACCACGGGCATGCCGCCGTGCATTTGCTCGAAAGCGACCACCCGCATGTCTGCTGACAGCACGTTGGACACGAGCGAGAAGTTGGTTGCTTGGGCGCCGGGCGCGAGCAGCGCAATGTGCCGCTGCAGGAAGTTTGTGGCAAAGCTCGCTGCCGCTGCCTGCGAGCCAACGGTCTTGGGTGCGCTGATGCCGGTGCCGAATATTCGCAGCGGGACATGGGTGGCTTCGTCCCAGCTCGCCACCCAAGATCCTCCCACGTCGGTACGGAACGCCAGCCAAGCGCGCTGGGCTGCCGCCGGGGTGGTGTGGCTGACAGTTCGAATGGCGCGTGGCTGCGCACCGCTGGCTGTCTGCAACCCCACGGGCTGTCCGGGTGATTGCACACCGTGAGCATCGGCGGCGAACAGGGCGCAGAGGGCTAGCGTGATCGTGGAAACGAAGCGGGGCTTGGTGATCATGTGCCCGTGCGCGTAAGCAACTCTCGGACCATGTTCTAAGTGTCTGAGCTGAAACGCTTTTGCTGAAACGACGCGCGCTCGCTAACGGGCCTGGGCGGCGATGGTTAAGCTTTGCACGAAGCCGGCGTCCGCTGTGGTTGAACAACTACCAGAGAGCCGGAACGCTTCAGGCGGCGAAATCGTCTGCTATACCTGCCCCGATGCCACGCGAGCCAAAACGTACCGGCGATCTGGAGGCGGCCATCGATGCGGTGACCGCCAGTTACGACGGTCCTGAACCGATCAACAACCTCCAGAGCGCGGCGCTACCCAACCAGCGCAAGGTGGTCGAGGCCTTCAACCACCTCAAACCCGCCATTTTCATGGGCTTCTACAGTACCCGCCCGCTCAATCGCGACAATCTGCGCCATGCCCTCAGCGAGCACCTCTATCCTGCCTACGAGATCCTCATCGATCAAATCGACCGGGCCGTAAGCTACTCGAGCTGTCGGGGCTGCCCCATGAAGGTGAGCGCCGAATGGAGCGAACAGGTGGTGCTGCAGCTCTTCAACCAGTTGCCGTTACTGCGGCGCTGTCTGGATGGTGATGTCAGCGCTGCATATCGGGGAGATCCCGCGGCTGCCAGCGTCGAAGAGATCGTCTTCAGCTACCCGTCGATCGAAGCCATAACCGCTCACCGCGTCGCCCACGTGCTGCATCGAGCACAGGTGCCCATGATCCCGCGCATCATCGCGGAGCATGCTCATGCACTGACCGGAATCGACATCCACCCGGGCGCCAGCATTGGCGAGAGCTTCTTCATCGATCATGGCACCGGCGTGGTGATCGGCGAAACGAGCGTCATCGGCAACAACGTCAAGATCTACCAAGGCGTCACCCTCGGCGCTCACAGCACCACGCGCAGCGAGCTCAGCGATCGCAATGGCGCGCAGCGTCATCCCACCATCGAAGACGACGTGACCATCTACGCTGGGGCGACCATCCTCGGTGGCGAGACGGTGATCGGCAAGGGCTCGGTCATCGGCGGCAACGTCTGGTTGGTCCGCTCGGTGCCTCCTGCCACCAAGATCTTCGGTCGGGGCAAAGAGTAGGAGTCGCATCGGGATCTGCAGGTCCCAGCCAGTCGTCGCAGCAGTGCCTGCTCGGTACCTACAGGTACCGCTCGTGGGCGTTAGAGCGGCTCAGTTCCGTGGCATTGCGATTGCAATTGTCCATGGGCGGAGGTGCTCAACATGCGAAACGAATTATTCATGATGCTCGGTGCGGTCGCGCTCATAGCCGCTGGTTGTCATACCGATGAGACGGTCGCCTTTGGTGGCGGCGCCGGTGGTTTCGGCTCGACCGGCGACGTGGCCCAGCCTGTGGCTGGCGCCGGGCAGAGCGACATGATCGAACAGCTCGAAAGCGCCCTCGAGGCCGATGGCTTCATCGTCCAGCGCGGCGCGTTTTCATTCATCGATCTGAGCGACTGTTGCGACTTGGGCTACTGCTCGGCCAACAACCCGTCGAGCCCCTATGCCAACTTGAAGCTCCCGCCGGCGCCCGGAGAGGCAACTGAAAACCCGGGCGCGGACGGCAACCTGCCCTCGAAATCTTGGCGCTTGCGTCCCGACGAGGCGGTGCTGTTCATTGGCGCGCTTCCGCCTAAAGCCAAGTACGCCAGCTTCGTTCCCAACATGGTCGATCGTGCAGATCCATTGGCGCCAGGAGAGCGCATCGGCGTGTCGGCGAGTCTCAGCGACTCGCTCAACCACATGGTGATCCGCAGCGCAGGCACCCCCGACGGTGGCCCTGGCGATCCCTTCGGCACCCAAACCGTCGTGGTGGCCACCGCGGACGCCAGCATCAACGCGCGGGTTGTTGCTGCCACTGAAGCGGCTGGCTTGCCGAAGTCGATAACCAACACCTTGCCGATCCCATCAGAGCTGGCCATCATGGGCCTGCAGCAGGAGGCCGACACCTTCAGCGTGCTGTTCCGCGTGGCACTGTTCGACGATGAAGCGGCGGGCGAGGCCTACGTCGCCAATCCTGGCGCCACAGTGCTGCGAATCACACCGATCGCCCAACCCAAGCTCGATCCCTTCCCCAAGCCCCCCCTTCGGGAGGCAGGAACCGGCAGTGGCGAGGACTACCTCAAACCAGCCCTGCTTGCCTTGCACAACGCCATCCTCGCCGCCCACCCCGGCCTCGCAACGCGAAAGCTGGTCGGCAACGAGCTGGACAATGAAGGCTACGAATGCATCGAGACCTA
Organism: uncultured Polyangiaceae bacterium; assembly: GCA_964599485.1. Taxonomy (GTDB): domain Bacteria; phylum Myxococcota_A; class Polyangia; order Polyangiales; family Polyangiaceae; genus JAPYTK01. Next base: position 8,746 of record CAZRGL010000003.1, on the reverse strand, counting down.
CATCAATTGTAGAGGCGACAATCGCGACACGCGCTACTTCACCACCGACATCTTTCAATTCAAAGATGACGACTTCATCATCGTCTACGGCATCAACCACGAAGCGACCGGAAAGGTCAGCTACTCGAACTTCACGGTTACCGCGATGAAGGAGATGGTCGGAGTGGATTCGGTCGCCAGTCCCGAAATGGTCGGCAGTGCTGCGAAGTACCTGCCCAACCATCCCCGTGTGGACAAGCTGTTCGCCTGGAAAATCGCGCGACACTGCAACAACGACGAGCCACACTGCATGGCGCTACCGGTAGCGTGCCCGGGCGTCCCGATCGACGGCTACGTGTCGGTCACCTTCCGGACCTACTTGGAGCCGCAGACCAAGACCGGTCCCATATTCGACGAGCTGGTGGCCGACCGCGCCATTCGCTTCCGACCTTGGTGAGCGCCCACTTGGGGACGAGGGCGAGCGGCGCGGCTCGATCCCAACGCTTTTGGCTCCAGAGCAACACGGCTCTGGGCTGCGTTGGGCGCTGGCGCAACTATTGGCAGTTGCCCGTACAGGCTCCGTCGGTGCAGGTCAGGCTGCAGGTGGGAATGCCGTCGCACACCGGGCAATCCACCATCGGTGGGTAGTCACCGCAAGCGACCATCCACTCGTCGTTGACCGCGTCGAGCTCCTCTTGGCCGCTGACGATGAACAGCAAGCTCGAGCAATGCTCCCAGTGTTTGACCCACAACCCGCAGCCGCTTGCCTGCTTGCACTCGGCGACTTGGCCGCAGGCCTTGGCCTTCTTCATGGTGTCCTCGAAGTCGGTCGCGATCCGATTGCAAGCTCGGCCGGAGCAATCCGGAGCACAGTAGCCCATGAGCGTCTTGTCGCCGCGCCGGCGTTCACAGATCCAGCCGGCGGGGCAGGCGCTGTCGCTACCGCAATCTTGGATGCAATGAGCGTCGTCACCAGAGTACATTTCGGGCAGACACTGGTCCTCGGCGCCCATGTCTACGCCCGCGCAGTATTTGGTGCCGATCCCGTGGGGTGAGATGCAATCACGATCCGGGCCGCAGTCTGCGTCGGTGTGGCAGCGTAGTGGGCGGCACACCGCCTCGGAGCACACTTCGAACAGTTTGCAGTCAGCGTTGCTCGAGCACGCTGGGCGGCAGAAGCTCAGGCGCGGATCGCCTGGCTCTGGAGCGCAACCGAATCCGGTTGGACAAGGCGCGGTGGTGCAAGCGCGCAGCGATCCAGGGCTGCTGTCCTCCTTGTAGTCACTGCAGCTTCCTTCGACCGCCAAGGGGCTCTGCGCCGGTTGAAGTACGCCGCCGCAACAGCAGGCCGATCCCTTCCACAGCGCTTCGCCTTGCAAACAGCGACGATGCCGACAGCTGGCTTCGGGGTGAAGCAGCTCGAAGGACAAGGCCACGTGACGTTCGTTGTCGGGCGTGCCTACCGTGCCGTCGAACCAGCCGCGCAGGCGATCGCCTGGCAGGAGCAAGTCGACACCCACCCTGACTTGTCCCGTGCTGACGGTTTCGATTGGTGGGGAAGTTTCTTCGACCCGCCAGACTTCGGCGAACGACTCCTCTTGTAGTGGCCAGTCGGCGGCAATGGTCAGATTCACCCCCAACGTCGTGGCGACACCACTGGGCGAGCCCACATAGATCTGGATGTCGCCATCAGGCTCGACCAAGAACCACCCGTTGGGCATGACCGCCGTCTCGAAGTCTTCGAAGTCGGAGCGCCAGACGTTCAGACATTCGCCGTAGCCCGCTACCGGCGGCGACTGCATTCCGCCGCTGCCCGCGGTTGCACCGCTGCCAGTCGTCTCACCGCCGAACCCGCCGCTGCCGGTGGGTGTGGTCTGGGTCGTTGTCTTGGAGCCACCGAGTCCCGGCAGGCTGGATCGAGAGCAAGCTGCCGCCGTGATCAACCCCGTGATCGTCACAAACAAGAATGAGGAACGGAACATCTCAGCCCCCGGGTGGAAGATTCTACCTAGTGTCGCGCCCAAGAGGCGTAACGATGTTACCGTGCCTGCGCGATGGCGTGCGCACCGTTGCTGCGGTAGTGACTTCGGTCATGAGATCGCCAGTAGCCCCCGCCGCGATGCTGTTTGCGGCCGCCCTGCTCGCGTCGCCGGCGGGCGCCGTCGACCGGCCCAATTTCAACGCCTACTATCATCAGCGTGCGCCCATCGTGAGGACCCGCGCGTTGCGGGCCAGCCCGCCGCTGGCGGTTGCGTCGCTCGATCGCTTCCGGCAGGTGCCTACTTTTGCTTTTGCGGGATTGCCCCGACCCACCGCGCCGTCGACCGTGCCGCGGTCGGCTCCAGCGGTCGCGCGCCATTTTCTCGATACGCGAGCGCAGCGCTACCGCGTGTCTGCGGCGGCGATCAACAGCGCCGCTGTACAGCACGTTCACGACACAGGGCGCGGCGGGATTGTCGTGACGTTTCGGCAGCGCATCGCTGGTCTCGAAGTCATCCACAACGACTGCAAGGTGCTGCTCACGAGAAATCTCGAGCTGGTTGCCATCGGTGGCAATTTGCGGCCTGAGACGTCGTTGCCACCAGGTGGCTTCGTCGTCACTGCGGCAGCTGCGGTAGCGACCGCTTTCACCGACACGTACGGAATTGTCCTGCCTGTCACGAGCCTGGTAGGCGATCGCGCAGCCGAGGGGGGATATCGCGAGCTCGATCTGTTGCCTACCGCAGCGCTGCTCGCCGAAAAACTTGCCTTCGTGACGCCCGCCCGCAGCAAACAGGTGCTCTTTGCGCTGCCTCGCACTTTGGTTCCGGCTTACTACGTCGAAATCGATGCCGGTCGAACCGATCAGAACAGCTCAGATCTGTATGGCTACGTGATTGCCGCTGACGATGGGCGGGTGCTTTTCCGAAAGAACCTGACCCAACATGAGACGTTCAGCTATCGCGTCTTCGCCGAAGCTGATGGGGAGCACCGTCCCTTCGACGGCCCCATCGCCGACCACACGCCCCATCCGACTGGCATTCCCGATCAGAGCTATCCCGCTTTTGTCCCACCCGTGTGGGTGACGATCGATGGCTTCAACACCAACCCGGAAAACAGCTTCGATCCGTGGCTTCCGGCTGGCGCCACAGAGACCAAGGGTAACAACGTCGACGCCTACACCGACGACGGTTCGCCCCAAGGGTTTTCTGCTGGGGATCTGCGCGCCGCCGTCACCAGCCCCAACACCTTCGATTACATCTACGACACCGCAGTCGATCCGCTTGCCAACGATACCCAGCGCATGGCTTCGGTC
>CAZRGL010000003.1:0-5462 GCA_964599485.1 uncultured Polyangiaceae bacterium | reverse complement strand
AGCTGTTCTTCGTCAACAACTGGCTGCACGACTACTGGTACGACTCCGGTTTTGACGAGGCGGCCGGCAACGCTCAGCTCGACAACTATGGGCGTGGCGGTTTGGGCTCAGACCCCCTGTTGGCGGAAGGGCAGGACTCTGCTCCCGACAACATGAACAACGCCAACATGAGCACGCCGGCCGATGGCAAGTCGCCGCGCATGCAGATGTACATCTACTCGGCACCGACCTCTCGGTCGCTGGATGTGAGCCCTCCCAATCAGAGCTTTCCGACCGGCGCGGCATCTTTTGGACCGCAGACCTTCGAAGTGACCGCGTCCGTCGTGCTCGTCAACGACAACGCTGGCAATCCGAACGATGCGTGCCAAACCATCGTCAACGACGTAGCGGGCAAGATCGCCCTCATCGATCGAGGCACCTGCACATTCGTTTCGAAGGTCCAACGAGCAGAGGCCGCTGGCGCGTTGGCTGTGCTGATAGCCAACAATCAGCCCAACCAGCCTCCGCCGCAGCTCGGCGGAGATGGCAACCAGCCCAACATCGGAGCGCTATCCATCACGCAAGAGGATGGTGACACCATCAAGAAGGAGCTGCAGAACGGGCCAGTCACCGCCACCCTCAAGGCCGAGACCGGCATCAGAGCCGATGGCACCATCGACAACCTGATCATCGCGCACGAGTGGGGGCACTACATCCACAACCGCCTGGTGACCTGTTCGAGTCGCCAATGTGGTGGACAGGGCGAAGGGTGGGGAGATTTTCTGTCACTCATCACCGCTGTTCGCGAGGGGGACAATCTCAACGGGACGTTCGCCGACGCAGTCTACGCAGGCATCGCCAGGCCCGACTCGGGCTACTACGGGATTCGTCGTGCCCCCTACTCGGTGGACCTGAGCAAGAACGGTTTCACGTTCAAGCACATCACCAGCGGCCAACCGCTGCCCAACAACTTCCCGCAACAACAGACCTCGCCCAACAACGCGGAAGTGCACAACACTGGCGAGATCTGGGCGAGCATGCTGTTCGAAGGGTACGTGGGCCTGCTCGAGCGATCGCTAGGCCCGAATCCGCCCTATAGCTTCAGCGAGGCGCGGCGGCGGATGACTGACTATGTGGTGGCCGGTATGAAGCTCGCCCCCACCGATCCCACGTTCACCGAGCAGCGCGATGCCCTTCTTGCAGCGGCCACCGCTGTCGATTTCGACGACATGTTCACCATCGCGACGGGCTTCGCCAAGCGCGGAGCTGGCTCCTGTGCGGTGTCCCCTCCGCGCGATTCCTTCGACAACGCCGGCGTCGTCGAAAGCTTCGAGGTTGGTGCGGCGCTCAAGATCCTATCGGTCACGCTCGACGATAGCGTTACCAGTTGCGACGGCGATGGCGTGCTCGATGCTGGCGAGACGGGCCTGTTGACGATCGATCTCATCAACGCTGGTCCCATCGAGCTCGAAGAGGGGAGCTTGACCCTGAGCACGACGACCCCGGGCGTCACGATCAAAGGCGACGAGGTGCTCCCGATCAAGGTGCTCGCTCCCTTCAGCGCTTCCAAGCTGACTGTCGAGGTGTCGGTCGACCCGCAGATGGCCGATCCCACGCCATTCGAGCTCGAGATTGCCGTCGACGCGCCTGGAGCATGCCAACCCAACTACACGCGCCCTGAAGCGTTCCGTCTGAACTACGACAACGTCTCTGAGGTGGCCACTTTCGACGACTTCGAGAGTGGGACGTCGGTTTGGACGCCCAAGGGCGAGGAGGCTGAGGTCGTCTGGTCCCGGGAGCAGGCCGCGCCGCTCGACACCGTGTGGCATGGCGTCGACATCGGTCATATCTCGGACACCCAGCTCGAGTCACCACCGCTCCAGATCTCGGCCAACGAGAGCTTCGTGCTCACCATGGAACACCGTCACAGCTTCGAGGTGGACGACGAGCCGACCTATTGGGATGGCGGTGTCATCGAAATCAGCAAGAACGGCGGGTTGAGCTGGGAGGACGTGGCCCTCTACGACGATCCTGGTTACGGCGGGCCACTCAGTAACTTGGCTGAGAATCCGCTTTCCGATCAAAAAGCCTTCGCTGCCAGCAACCCGTCGTGGCCCGGAACCGACGAGGTCGTGGTGGACTTTGGTACTGCTTTTGCCGGCGAGACAGTGCTCATCCGCTTCCGGATTGGAACCGATCAGGCCGCTGCCGACTTTGGTTGGGAGATCCACCGTTTGTCCTTCGATGGCATCACCAACACGCCCTTCCCGTCGATCATCAACGACGCGACCGCATGCATGATGCCGCCAAACGCGGACGCAGGTCCGGACCAAACGGTCAACGTTGGCAGCACCGTGAGCTTGGACGGCAGCGCGAGCTCCGATCCAGTAGGTTTGGGCCTGGCCTATGCCTGGAAGCAGCTCGGCAGCCCGACAGTCGACTTGTTGGGTCCCGACTCGGCCAACCCCTCCTTCGTGGCGCCCGACGTCGAGAAAGACACAGCTCTGAGCTTCGAGCTGACCGTTACCAATAGCGATCAACTCACTTCCACCGATACGGTGGTCATCAACGTTCTGGCGCCTGCGGGCCCCCGCAGCGGACGCGACCGAGTGCCGCTGTTGGTGGGTCGAGGCTGTGGCTGCGCGTTGCCCGGCGGCAACCGCTTCGGCAGCACCGGGCTGTCGCTAGCGACCCTACTCGCAGCGCTCGGTTTGGCGTTGCGACGTCGTCGAATCGGCAACCGCAGCTGAGCGTCGACGCGCCGTATCAAATCGCTATTGAGCCGAGTGGGCCGGGTTCGTCACACGGACTTGTGCTGTCTGGCTGTGCCAATCCGTTGCGGCCGCGCCACGTTCCTGGATTCAGAATCACCACACTAGGGTAGCGGCGCGATGTCGATGACCCAGAGGTGGGGGCCGCCGACGTGTGACATGAACGGTGAACGCTTCACCTGGCGGGCTTTCACACGCATCGGCGTGCCGAGCTTGAGCTTATCTTTGGGGGTGTTGGCCAACATGTAGCTCACGCCGTCGTCGGCCATGAAGGTGTTATAGGTCGTGCCCGCCATCTTGCTTCCTGCGGGCATGGCTTGCTTGTCGAACTTGCCCACGTAGCTGCGCTCCGGATCGACCCGCACGAAATCTGTCATGCTCTTCGGATCCGTCGTCATGGTGTGCACGCGGAAGTGGTCGGCGCCGATGGACTGGCCGTGCGGCTGGTAGCGCTCGCCGGTGACGGTGACGGTCTTACCCTCGAAGGGTTTCCAATAGCCATAGGGTCGGTAGGCGATCAGCAAGGGCTCGTGACCTTTGCGATCGAGCCATACGCCTTGGAATTTCTTGCCGCCCGGCTTGGCGTCGATCCGGACGATTGCCTCGAACGGCGATTTGCCCGCAGCGTCGGCCTTGGCTGGCGCGGTCGTCGTACTGCGCGTCGTCGCAATAGCGGTGGGGCCCGCTGTGGGCTGGGGGACGACGACTGTTGCCGATCCACTGTCCGGATTGGGCGCAGCTTGTTTGGGGCAGCCCAACAACGACAGCGCGGGTGCAAGAAAGGACAACAACAGAATGGGGCGAATCGGGGTCATTGCACACAGGTAGCAACCACCTGAGCGGCGTCAAGAGTCCGTTCGCCCCTGCCTCCTGTCAGCGGTAGCAGTGTTGCGCGGACGCCGTCGTCCACCACGGCATGGAAGCGGCAGGCGGCCGCAACAGCACGCTTGCTGTGGCGCTCGAGCTAGAACGCGGTGCTGGAGGCTGGACCATGAGTAAGCGTTTCTGATCGTTGCACCGCGTCGCGCAGTGCGCGGGGCGCATGGTAGATTGCGGCGAGATGAGCAGCCGTACGCAATTTTGGATGGGACTACTCGTGGTGGCGCTGGGCTGGGTAGGCCTGGGCTGCAGCGATCTCGAGCCGATGGCGCTGACTCCGCTTTCGATGGATCTTGCTCGCGACGGTCAGGTTCGCGCCGGGATAGCGATTGTCGACATCACTCCCGAGTTGGGCGAGACCTTCACCGATCTGAACGGCAACAACGAGTTCGACGGTTGTCTCGACGATCCCGAAGCGAAGGGCGAGGATTGCGACGAGCCCTTCGACGATGTCGATGGTGACGGCACCTTCGAGCCGGTGTGGATCGGCGGCTTTGGTCCCCTGCGGCCGATGCTCGGTGTGCACGATCCCATCTATGCTCGCGCGCTCGTCCTGTCCTTCGATGGCCAATACATCGTCCTCGTGTCGCTCGATCTCGTCGGACTAGCGACCCCGCGAATTCACGAAGCGCGCGACGCGCTAGCCAAGGATGGTTTCGACGGCGATCGATTGATCGTCGCTTCCTCGCACGATCACGGCAGCCCCGACACGATGGGGTTGTGGGGCGATCCAGAGGCCTTCGTCAGCGGATTGAATCAGGACTACCAAGCCCTGCTCGCAGTCAGCATCGAGAACGTGGCACGGGAGGCGGCTGCGAAGATGGTGCCCGTTTCGCTGCGGGTGGGCGCCACCCAAATGCGCGACGAAAGCCCCAAGTGGTTCAACGGCAAGAACTTCGGCGGCAAAAACCCCGTCGCCATCATGCACGGCTTGATTTACGACGGCCGTGATCCGGTGGTGGTCTCCGATCAGCTGCTCGTGCTGCAGGGTATGGGCGCTGATGACGAGGCCGTGTTCACGTTGACGAACTGGTCCGGCCATCCAGAGACCCGCGGCGACAACAACAACCTGCTGACCAGCGACTACGTCCACACGCTGCGGGGCTACCTCGAGGACAAGTACGGCGGCACCGCGATGCATTTGCCCGAATGCCTCGGCGGCATGCAGTCCACGCTCAGCGGCGACGTGCCGCTGGTCGACGAAATGGGCGAGCATCAGTTCCAGAGTTGCGACGCTGAGGCGGTGGCTGACGCCGAGGACACCGAGTGCTTCGGTTTGAAGGTGGGCGCCCCGCGCCTCGACAGCGATTCCGAGCCAGTGCCTCAGTGGGCCGAGCGCGAGAGTTGGGAGTTCGTCCACTCACTCGGTATCCATTTGGGCGAGGCCGCAGCAAAAGCGCTCGAGGCAGGCGAGGCGATCGCCGCCGCGCCCATCATGCTCGAGGTGGAGGACTTCTCCGTACCGATCACCAACGCGACCTACAACCTGCTGGGCCCGTTCGATATCTTCGATCTGGGTCAGGCTGATGCGGTCTACGACGCAGAGCGGTGCCCCGAATACATCTCGGGCGACACCAAGCTCGGCTGCATCATCACCCGCACCTTCCGCGCGCGGATCGGTCCGGTGGGCTTTTCCGCGGTACCTGGCGAGCTGCTCCCCGAGCTGGCTTGGGGCTTTCCCGATGAGGACTCACGCTGGAAGGACGAGGTCGCCGATCCCAGCGCGCGCGGCCCCGGCGCCGTCTACTTTCGGCAGCACGATCCCAACTGCAACGCCATCGACTACGCCGACTGCCGCAACACCGACAAGCTTGGCGACTGCGATTGTTTGGC
>CAZRGL010000002.1:0-69685 GCA_964599485.1 uncultured Polyangiaceae bacterium | reverse complement strand
CTAGCGTAGCAACACGGGCGAGGTAGCGATTAGGCGCATGCCAGCCCGCTGCAAGTTCAGGAAGGAAGCCGAGCCAGGCGCACAGGTAGCCATCACGAGGGATGCACCGTGGGCCTTGGACCAAGCAGCGCGCGCCGCGATCAGCGCCCGCTGGAATCCGCGACCCCGCGCCTCGATCTTGACCACCGCCGCCAGCAGATGACCCACGCTTGCCGAAACGGTGACCGCCGCCGCCGCTACTGCTCGGTCGCCTTCATGGCCCATGAAGGCTTGGCAGGGCGACACGAAGAATGGTGCGTTGAGCCGCTGGATGGACTCGTTGGTCAGCGCCAAGTCGCCGACGATGCTCTCGTAGACGGACCAGAACTGCTCGAGCGAGGCCTTGTCGATCGGCTCGATGGTCAAAGGGCTATCGGAGGCCGCGGAGACCGCCACATCGACCGGTGCCGCGAGCACCGCTTCGTACCGCTCGATGCGGTAGCCGCGTCCAACGACCCGCTGCAAACAGTCGTCGCTGACGAACGGGCTGAGCACGATGCGGCTGGGTCGCTGGAGCGCCGCGTCGAATTGCTCGATTTGGTCGAGGGCCGCATCGTCGATGACCGTATCTATGCCCATGCCCCAAGCGCGTCCGAGGTTGGGCCCCGAATCACGACCGCCATCGACCACTGCGCCGCCGGCCACATCGATGAAGCTCGCTCCTCCGTCTGGATCGACGGCCGCTTTTACCCGCGCATAATGACGCGCGCTCTCGGCCAATGCGTGCTCGACGGCTGCAATGGTGGGGCGGTCGACCAGCATGTGACTCAGGTCCCGCGCAGCATGTTCACGACGGCGCTCATCGGGGGCCGAGCGTCGGGCTCGCGTGCGAGCACCGCTGCCAATATGCCGCTGAATGGTGGCGGCACTTCTTCGGCACGGGTGGTCATGTCGGTGCTGAGCAGCTCTACTACCGCCTGCATCGGATCGCCGCGTTTGCCTCGGACGGCCCGCTTGCCGGTGAGCATCTGATAGACGACCAAGCCGAGCGTGAATACATCGCTAGCGGCCACTGCGTCGGTCCCGCGAGCTTGCTCGGGTGACATGAACGCTGGTGTCCCACGCAAGCGATGCTTGCGATCAGGATCGGGTGACCCAGTTTCGGATGGCAAGGACGACCAGTCGCTCTCGCTCTGATCAGCGTCTTCTGACACAGACGAGGCATTGATGTCGGCGGACTCCTCACCCGCCGAGACCGAAGCGTAGCTCCAGTGCTCGGAGTCATCGAGCGCTGCGACCGACGGTAGCCGCTCGATGACGGGCCTGAGCCCTCCCCGACTAGCAAGCCCGAAGTCGAGCACTTTGGCCATTCGAGCGGGCTCGTGAAGGAATATGTTGCTGGGCTTCAGATCGCCGTGAACGATCCCGGCCTCGTGCGCTGCCGCGATGGCGGTAGCAACCTGGAGGGAGACACGCACGACCTCCCGACCGGGCAATGCTCCCTGCCGCCGCATGCGTCGATCCAACGTCTCACCAATCAAATATTCCATGGCAATGACGGGCAGCCCGTCAGCCTCTTCGACGGCGTAGATCGTGCAGATGTTCGGGTGGCTCAGCGCGCCTGCCAGGCGGGCTTCGGCAAGCGTTCCGCCCAAGTCGGCTTTCTGACCAGCCTTGAGCACTTTGAGCGCAACATCCCGTTGAAGCCACATGTCCCAAGCGTGAAAAACGTCGGCAAAACCGCCACGACCGAGTTTTTCTCTGATGCGGTAGTGACCCAGCACGCGCCCATCCTGCAAGTTCAGACTTGGATCGATCGTGCCATCAGCACGCGTCCAGCTCGCGGCACACAAGCCGCCAGCTTGCAGGGCATCGAGCACCCGCAACACCTCGGTCGGATTGCGACCAACAGCCATGTTGTGCACGAGCTGGTATTGCAGCACGCCATCGGGATCGATCAGAAACAGGCCACGCCCTGCCACCTTCAGCTCGTCGAAATAGACGTCATACCTGCGCGACATTTCGCCGTCCTCGTCGCTCGCCAAGGCAAAGCGTAGCGGCCCAACACCGGTTTCTCCCGGTTGCTCGAGCCACTTGCGATGGGTCTCGATGGTGTCGACGCTGATGGCGATCAGCTCACAATTGCGCTCCGCGAACGCCTCTATCCGCGCGCTGAAGGCGACCAGCTCAGTAGGGCACACGAAGGTAAAATCACGCGGATAAAAGAGCAGCAATAGCCACTTGCCCACGAATTCGCTGAGCCGGACCCGCTCGATTGCTTGAGTTGCCGAGATACAAGGGACATCGAAAGGCGGCGCGGCCAGTCCTACCCGCAAGGGCGTGTCAGACTCGTTGCTCACGACCGCTAGCCTACTCCATTGTGGCTTGGGACTCAGACGAAGTGTGGCTCGGGACTCAGACGAAGTGTGGCTCGGGACTCAGACGAAGTGTGTTGCGAGCTCGCGAACAGCACGATCGAGCGGCCCGTCGAAGTGACGGCGCAGCCGGGCGATCGCTTTGGCCGCGCGGCTGCGCGCTTCATTGTCGTTCAGGTCGTCCAGCGAACGCATGATGCCCAAGCGTCGACCCACCAAGAACAGATCGCGCTCATCGTCGTCGAGCGCCAAAAAGGAATCGACCAACGCGAGCATGCGCGGCAAATCATCTGGGAGCTTGCCGTCAATCTGCTCGAGCAGATTCAAGATGTGATCGCTGACGATGGTCGAGCTCATACCCGTCAAGCCACTGAGCAACTCGCGCAGCTCTTTGACAATTTCGATATCCCCTAGCGGCTCGAGCTCGCCCCGTTCGACCTGGCCATCCAACAGCGAGCCCGGCGCGATCGCCAAAGTGCGCAGGCGAATGAAATGCGGATCGATTGCCCTCAGCACGCGGGCGGTCTCGCGCGCATGGACCGCTGAATAGCGGCGGCCACCGAGACCCGGCATCACATATTCGCTCAGCTCGATACCCGCCTCTTTGACGCGGCAGCCCGCCACGATATGCCGCTCGGCGGTGATGCCCTTCTTGACCAACGCGAGCACTTCGTCGCTACCTGACTCGAGGCCAATGTGGATACGATCGAGACCCGCCTCGCGCAAGCTGGTGAGTTGCTCCACGCTTCGTTTGCACACCGTGTGGGCGCGCGCATAAGTGGTCACCCGCTCCAACGACGGAAAGGCCTCACGCAGGGCTTGCAGGACCTCGAGCAGTCCCTCGAACGGCATGATGAGGCTGTTGGCATCCTGCAAGAACGCCGTCTTTTCTCCGCTGGCGAGAAAGCGGGCCACCTGCATGGCCTCAGGGCAACTGTAGGCAAGATGCGCCACGGGACCCAAAGATGGCTGTCCGGCATGGATATGCGGAGCGAGCTGCTCGGCAATGCGCGCCATCGACGCGATGTCTGCTTTGACCTGCTCGACCTTGCGCAAGCTGAACGGAGCGTCCTTGTAGACCGGACAGAAGGTGCAGTGATTGTAAGGACAGTTGCGCGTCACGCGCACCAGCAGGCTGAACGCCTCGTTGGGCGGTCTGATGGGGCCTTGCTCGAAGCCCTCACGAAATGCTGCTGGCACGCTCATCGCAGGGTAGGATCATGGCAGGTTTACTGGGAGGTATCGAACATGCGCAAGACTTCTTTCGCGTTGAGCTCACTCATGCTCTTCTTGACGCTCAGCTTCTGCGGTGGTGACGTCGACGACAACGGCGGCGGCAGCAGCTCCGGCGTCGCGCTGGACGAGCTGGCAGCGACCACGGCCCAAGCCTATTGCGGCATGATTTCGAAGTGCTGGGGTGACCTGCTGCCCATCTTCATTCCAGAAGACTGCGTTACTTTCATGACCTCACAGCTCGAAAACGGGCTGGTGGCATCCCTGAACGCATCGATCGAGGCCGGGACCGCCAGCTACGAGGCCGGCAAGGCCCAAAGCTGTCTAGACGGGCTGATGGCCCTTGGCTGCGACGCGCCGCTGTCCAATTCGGTTGAAGCGTGTCAGCAGACCTTCGTCGGCACCGCTGCCGAGGGCGGCGACTGCGTGCGCGGCCTCGACTGCACTGGAGATCTCTATTGCAAAGTCGACAGCGCCTGTCCGGGAACATGCAGCCAGCGGCAAGCCGAAGGCGCCACCTGCAAGGAGACCGGCAACTGCAAGAACGGCATGATGTGTTACGAGGATGTGTGCACGAAACCGCTCAACCAAGCCGACAGCTGCATGCCAGGCGAGGCGCCATGCAAACCAGGGCAGGTATGCATGGGCGCCGATCCAAAAACCAGCACGGCCGGCAAGTGCTCCACTGACGACGACGTGTTCGTAGGCGCCGAAGGCGGCGACTGCGCGTTCCCAGGTGGCCCTTGGTGTAAGTCTGGACTGCACTGTGCGGCCACAGCGTTCACGCCACCCGACAAGCTCACCTCCGAGTGCGAAAAACCCGCATCCAGCGGAGCGGGCTGCCACGGGGCTGCGCCTGACATGTGCCCGGCTGATGAGTATTGCGACATCCCGCCGATGTCGCTGGAAGGCACCTGCAAGCCGCTTCCTGCCGCTGGCGAGTCATGCGCCTCGGCGGTGGCGAAGAGCTGCAAGCCCTTCCATCGCTGCGTGGATGGCACCTGCCGAGCTTTGGTCAATAACGGTTCCAAGTGCGAAGGCGATGACGCCTGTTACAGCGCCAGTTGCGTTTCAGGTGTGTGCGCCGCGCCAGACGCTTGTACCGACTGAGCACCACCAGCTGAGTGGACTTTGGCTGAGCCGTGGCGAGGTTGACACGCTCGGCTGCATCACCGACTCTTTTCACAGCAATGCCATCGACATCGAAACGCGCCTCGCGGTGGATCGCACTGTGGCTTTGCAGCCTGGGACTGCTGGCCGCTTGCGCTGAGATCATCGGGGCGAGCTTCTCGGACTACGAGGTCGGCACGGCGCAAGGCGGCAATGGCACCGCGAGCACGACATCCGATCAAGGTGGTGGCGGCCAAGGCGGCGACACGACCGGCGGCAGTACCAACACGGGCGGTAGCACCAACACGGGCGGTAGCACCAACACGGGCGGAGGCGGTCAAGGCGGCGGCGGCACGGGCGGCAAAATCCCAACCGAGCCGCCGAGCTGCGTGGGGCTCACCAAGGATTGCGGCCCCAATCTGAACAGCACCTGTTGCCAGCGACAGCTGGTCATGGGCGGCACCTACCACCGCAGCTGCATCAGCGGCAACGCCAGCTATGGCGCCAATTGCAACGTCGACGCGACGAAGGCGACTGTCAGCGACTTCGTACTCGAAACTTACGAGGTGACCGTCGGTCGCTTCCGTAAGTTCGTGCTCGCTGGCCAAGGAACCCAGGTGAATCCGCCATCAGATGGGGACGGTGCGCACTCCAAAATCGCCTCGAGTGGCTGGGACAAATTCTGGGCGGTCAATCTGAAGGCCGACACCAGTAAGTTGAGGGCAGCGCTGGAATGCGAGCCCGCCATGGCAACGTGGACATCAACAGCAGGCACCAACGAAAACCGCCCAATCAACTGCGTGACCTGGTACGAGGCATTCGCATTCTGCGCCTGGGACGGCGCCCGCTTGCCGACCGAAGCCGAGTGGAACTACGCGGCCACGGCTGGACCAGACCAACGTGCTTATCCTTGGGGGGCGCCAATCGACAATAGCTATGCAGCCTACAATTGTTGGGGCGACAACGTCTCCGGTTGCACGCTGGATGATTATCAACCCGTTGGCTCACGCCCGAAGGGCAACGGCAAATGGGGCCAGGCCGATTTGGCCGGCAACCTCTGGGAATGGACCCTCGACTTCCTCTACGACCCGTACGAAACGCCCAATTGCGTCGACTGCGCAAGCCTGGTCAAACCCGCAGCTGGCGACCGCCGCGTGTTTCGAGGTGGGGACGGAACCACCATTTCCACGAACTTGCTGTCGGGACTGCGCAACTACGGAGCCACGACGACCCGCAGCTCCATCATCGGCATACGCTGCGCAAGGAACCCGTAGCCGCTCGAGGTCGACTCCGCGCGTGCTACCCTCTTGATTGATTCACATGGCCGAACGCAGTGAGCTCAGCCAGCTTGTACGGCAGCGTGTCGGCGCGGTGCTGAAGGACAAGTGGCGTCTGGAACGACTGCTCGGACGCGGCGCTATGGCAGCGGTGTATCGGGCCACTCATCGCAATGGCAGCGAGGTGGCGATCAAGGTCCTGCACCCGGATCTGTCGCTCAAGCAACATTTTCGCGAACGCTTCTTGCGCGAGGGCTACCTCGCCAACAAGGTCAAGCACCATGGCGCGGTGACCGTCTACGACGACGACGTGACCGATGACGGCGCGGCCTTCTTGGTCATGGAGCTACTCGAAGGCGAGACGCTCCGTGCCCGCTGGAAGCGCAACGACAAGAAGCTGCCGGCCGAGGAAGTGCTGCCCTTGGTCGATCAGTTGCTCGACGCACTGGCTGTCGCCCACGAAGCAGGCGTGGTGCACCGCGATCTCAAACCCGACAATCTCTTTCTGACGACAGAAGGCGTCATCAAGGTGCTCGACTTCGGCATCGCGAGCTTGCGCGAGCTGTCGTCCAGTGACAGCAGCTTGACCCAAACCGGTGCGCTGATGGGCACGCCCGCCTACATGCCGCCGGAGCAAGCGCGAGGTCGTTGGAACGAGGTCGACGCGCGCAGCGATCTTTGGGCTGTGGGCGCCATGATGTTTGCTCTGCTCACGGGCGATTATGTGCATCGCGGCGGTACGGTGAACGAGGCGGTGGCTATGGCGATTACCAGGCATGCGCCCTCACTCGCGACGGTCGGTCCCGAGCAGCACCCCGCCGTGATCCAGCTCGTCGACCGCGCGCTGGCCTACGAAAAGGACGACCGCTGGCAGAGCGCGCGCGCGATGCAGGCGGCCCTCCGGGAGAGCTACACCGCGCTGCTAGAGGCCGACATCGAGGACGCACCGATGTCGGTCCCTCTGGTGACGGCGGATCTGTTGCCGTCACCGACCGATTCGCAAGCGAGCCTCGAGCCTGAACCGGCAGCCGTCACCACGGAGAGCGGTGTGTCGTCATCGCTCGAGGCCACACCGGGAGGCACAGCACAGTCCCAAGCATCCTTGGCAACAGCGATGTCGACGCCGCGACGCGGTTTGCTGGTCGTTGGTGCCCTGGCGGCCATAGCGGTGGGGGCCACGGTGGCGGTCATGCGTCTGACAGCGGACAACCAAGAGCCAACGAGCGTCGAGACCCAGCGTTTTACCAGCAGCGCTCCCGCGGCATCGCCTGGCCTCGACATCGACACGGTCAGCTCTACTCCAGCTGTTTCGACCAGCGGGCCCGGCTCGAGCGCCTCGGAAACTGGCAGCAGCTCGGTATCAAACGAGACCGCCAGCACGGCCCCGACGTTGCCGACCGCACAAAGGAGCCGGCTCCCGGCCACGACACCGACTACCTGGCGCAAGACGCGTACGACCAAAACAGCACCTACTACCAAGTCTCCGAAGGACGTCGCCGATCGATGGGATTGACAGCAGGCTCCATGGCTCGCGCCCGACTCGCAATTGCAGCGGTCGCGATGGCTCTGATTTCGACGGTCTGCCCCTCGGCCAGCAGCCAGCCAGCTGACGAGGGGCAAGACCCAAAAGCACTAGCCCAGCAGCTCTTCAAGAAAGGGCGCGACGAGGTCAAGAAACCGGGCGGCTGCAAACGAGCCATCGTGTTGTTTCAGCAGAGCTTGCGGGTGCTCGTTGCGCGCGGAACGCTGTTCAACCTGGCCAAGTGTGAAGAGAAGCTCGGCAAGCTGGCAAGCGCGTGGCAACACTATCAGCAGCTCGACAAGATGCTGGAGCCCAGTGATGAGCGAGCGCCCATCGCCAAGAAGAAGGTCGCAGAGCTCGGACCGCGCATCCCCAAGCTACGTATTCGTTTGGCGGAAGACGCGCCGGCTGAGACCAAAGTGCGCCTGGGTGATCTCGTGCTCGACGCAGGGAGCCTCGGCGTGGAGCTGCCAGTCGATCCTGGACTGAACCTCGTCGTCGTGACCGCCTCGGAGCGTGAGGACAACACGTACGAGCTGAAGCTGGCGGAAGCTGCCCGCAAAGATCTCACCGTCGCCGCTGGACCGCCAAAGAAGGCAGCCGTTCCGGCCCCACCAACGCCGACGGCTGTGAGCACCGCCAAAGCCGCGCCCCGCAGCGGCTCGCTGGCGCCCGGCATCATCGTAGGCGCCGTCGGGCTAGCCGCGGTGGGCGCTTCGGCTGCTACGGGCGTGATGGCCATCGGCAAGAAGGATGATCTCGAGCAGACCTGCCCTGTTCCGGCGCAGTGCACCGCCGACGGCGTGGAGCTCGCCGACAGTGGGCAGACGCTGGCTACGGTCAGCACCATAACCATGGTGGCGGGTGTGGTTGGTGTCGGCGTGGGCTTGACGCTGCTGCTCACCATCGGACGCGACGAAGAGCCCGAGGACTCGAGCAGCACACCGGCCAGCCCACCAGAACCCGTCGCCTTGTCACTCGTCCCGCTACCCGGTGGCGCAAGCCTGTGGCTCGAGGGCCGCTTCTGATCAGGCCCCATGTTTGCGGCGCCCTCTACGACGCAACGATGGTTGTGCATCTGTTTGGCGTTTCTGTTGCAGGGCTGCGCCGCCAAACCTGGAGCAGCCGCCAGCGGCGAGCCAGTGGCGGTGGAGATCCCGCCGGTGACTGACGCAGCGGCAGAGTGGACGGGCGATGACGATGACGATCACGATGACGATCACGATGACGAGTACCCCAACGTGCCGATACCCAAGCCGACGGTGACGTCCCAACCGGCGCTCAGCGCACGCAATCAGCGCTGCTGCATGGCTTTGGAGCAAGAATCACATTCTGCGCCGCCGCAAATCAAGGCTGTCTACGGGCCGCTCCTACAGATCTGCAGCCTTCCTGCCAACAATCTGCGGCTCGTCGACTTGCTCCGAATCCTGAAACCGATCGGACAGACGATACCGCTGCCGGTGGCGTGCCGGTGATCAAGAACGAGACTCTTCGGTGTCCGAGGCCGAGGCTGAGTCTGCGTCTGAATCTGAGCTACTGATCGATTCGAGCTCACGCTGTCGGGTCTCGGGAAAGGCCAGCAGCAAGGCGCCGCCAACCAGCGTCGCCAGGGCCAAGTAAGGCATCAGACGCGCCTGGTCGCCTGGTTGATCGCTCGTGAAGTAGAGCAAGAACAAGCCCAAGGCCGCACCAGTGACGTCGAGAACGTTGAATACACCGGAGGCGGCACCGCGATGCGAGGTCGGAAAGAGCTCGGTAGCGATGGCGCGCAAGGTCACTCGGCCGCCCTGCGAACAGAACAAGAAGGCCACCCAAGCAAAGGGTAAGCACCAGGAGGGGCCCCAATAGAACAGCGCCACGAAGCCTGGAAAGAAGGCCAGCATCACGAAGCCGACCAACCGCCGGCCGATCCGGTCGCCCAAGCTGCCGGCCACGACGTTGCCAACGATCCCCACCAGGCCACCAACGATCACCATGGCCGAGTATTGCGGGGGCGACCAACCGTGCACCTTCTGGGTGAAATAGCCAGTGAACTGAAATGCTGCCACGATCCCAATCGAGGGCAGCAGTCCCAGCAAAGCCACGCCGGTGGCCCGGCCAGGATGGGTACAGGCCAGCTCTTTGAGCGGCGCCGCCCAGCCGAGCCACCCTGCCCTATCGGTGCGCGTACGATCTGCCTGCAGCTGCAGTGCTTCGAATCGCTTGGTCTCACGCAGGGAACGGCGGAACAGCGGCAACAACAGCAGTGCCACCACGCCCACCGCATACAAAAAGCGCCAGCCAAACGGCAACCGTTCGATCGAAGCAAACAAACCCGCGGCGATTCCGTGCCCCACCGAGCCCAGCGCACCCAACAAGCCGATCCCCCAACCGCGGTGCGCTGCTGGGAATTCCTCGGTGATTATGACGATCGAAATCGCAGCGCCGGCCACGAAGAAGGTGCGGGTGAGCATCTGCAGCAGCACGAACTGCATGGCAGTCTGGCTGAAGGCAGTCAGAAAGGTGAGCCCGCCGGTGAGGGCCAAAGACCAAAGAAACACTTTGCGGCGCCCAACACGATCAGCCAGTGGCACCACGAAAAACGCTGGCAACGCTCCGAGGCGAATGAGGCCCAAATAGAAACCGAGGTCGGTCTCGCGCATGTGCAGATCGGCAGCGATGTGCTTGAGCGCCGCCGTCAGCATCGCCATGTCGTATTCCTCGATGAGCATCGCGAGGACGACGACACCGAGCAAGCGCAGGTGCTCGTCGTCTACTTCGCCGGGAACGCGCCCGAAAAACCGTGGGATCCACCAAGGGTTCGATCCCCAGAAGCGTTTCTTGGACGACGGCATGCTGCCCGAGGAAGCATAGTCGAGACAGAGCAGATTCGCGCTGCACGTGCCGCGCGGGGAGCATTAGGATGCAACCATGCGCAACGCACCGTGGTCGTTCATCTGCTTCTTGTTCCCTTTTGCCGCTATCGCCATCAGCTGCTCGGCTGCTCGTTCTGGCCCCACACCGACTCCAAGTGCCACGGCAACTGCAACAGCGAGCGCCACCGCCTCTGTGTCGCCTCCCCCGAAGCCCGACCATTGCACCTTACTGGAAGCATGCCGCAACCTGGGGGAATGCACGCTGCGCGATGGCAAATGCATCGCAACCAGTGATGCAGACTGCGCACTTTCCATCGCCTGCAGGGCGCGAGGCCAATGCAAAGCCTCCGAAGGCAAGTGCATGGTGGCAGCAACGACGGATGCGGAATGCAAGAAGGAGCACGGCGACATTGGCTTCGTGCCCTGCTCGTGGCGAGGATGGTGCAATTCCATTGCCGGGCGCTGCGCATCCACCCCCGAAACCTGCCGCTCCTCCGGCGTCTGCGAGGAGCATGGATGGTGCAGCGTCAGCGCCGGCCAATGTGTGGCCAAATCGAAGGAAGATTGCGCCCAAGAACGGGGCTGCGCGGACGGCAAATGCGTGGTGCGCAGCGGTTCCTGTATCCGCCCCCCTGACGGCGACAGCGCGTGCCAGACCCGGTACGGACCATGCCGCATGGAGGGCCTCTGCGCCGCCTCTGACAAGGGCTGCGCCGCCACCAAAGACGAACATTGCGCCAAAGCCCACGCCTGCATCACCGATGGAAGATGCTCAGCGCGTGACGGAGCCTGTGTCGCCGTCGACGACGAGACCTGCGCTGCGAGCTCGGATTGCGATGATGAGGGACGCTGCTACGCCCGACACAACGAATGCGTGACCCTGAGCGTCGAGGACTGCAAGCGCGCCAAGGCATGCGGCGACTCGGGGCGCTGCAACTATCAGCGGGGTCGCTGCGTAGCGCTCGACAACAGCGATTGTGCGACGACCGCGGCGTGCACCGAGCGTGGCATGTGCGTGGCGAAAGACGGAGTCTGTGCCACGAGCAAAGCGAGCTGCCGCAACTCGGCACGCTGCCGGCTCGAAGGCGCATGTCACCCCGAAATGGGTTTCTGTTTGGCCAAGAGCGACGCTGACTGTCAGGCTTCGGAGCTGTGCAAGACCAAAGGGCAATGCAAGTTCCGTAATGGTTTTTGCGAGCTGACTGAGGCCGCCAAGTGCAAAGCGTCGACCTCCTGCCGACGATACGGTCGTTGCGGCCACGACGGGTCGCGCTGCGCCACCGAAAAAGACGAAGACTGCACGAGCACCCAAGCCTGCAGCGGCTACGGCCTGTGCAAAGCCGTAGACGGCCGCTGCCGTGTACCCTCAACCTCCCCCCTGCAATGACCCCCCCGTCACCGCAAGCGCCGGCTCAACCCCTGCAAACGACTCGGTGAGTGTTTTCCGACGAATGGAATCTGTGCGCCTTCCAAAGACGCCGATTGCCTGGCTTCGGGCATCTGTAAGGACTTGGGCTGGTGCACCAAAGTCGGCAACCGCTGCCGCGCCGCCACCAATGCAGACTGCGCCAAGTCCAGAGTCTGCAAGACGAGAAAACAGTGCAGCGCGGTGGACGACGAATGCGTTCGATGACCCAGCTTCGTTTTGCTCATTGATACCAACTGGGCGCGGGGGCATCTGGCTCACGCAACGCCCAATCGAGAAACTGAACCAGCTCGAGCTGGCCTTGCTGACCGGCATTGTTGTTGCGAAAAATAAAGCCGTGCTTGCCGCCGTCGTAGACGCGCAAACTGTGGTGCAGGCTCGGATTGCGTTGACCGATTTGCTCGAACAGAATGCTTGCCATCAACAGGGGTTTGGGGTCCTCGCTACCGACTTGAATGAGCGTCGCAGCCCGCATCGCTTCGATGCTGCCCGCCTTGGTATGTCCCCACGGCCCGTCGGCAAGTGCCCCGTACAAGTTGACGTAGGCGCTGAAGTCGTCGGGATGGCGCTGCACTGCGGTGAGCGCCGAGAGGTTTCCCATGCTGCCACCGATGATGCCGACAGCAGCTACCTCGACGGCTGTTTGAGCCCGCAGCCAGGTCGCGGTGAGCACACAGTCGTCAGGGCCCGCAACAGGATCGGCAATACGTACGTCGGGGTAGGCCGCCACGAAGCCGCGCTCGGCGAGGGCCTCGGCCATCGGCAACCACTTGTGTTTCTTGTCCTGCCAGCTTCCCTTGCCGTGTACGAGCACCACCGCTGGGTAGTCCTCCTTCGCTGGCTCGCTAGCTGGCAGGTAGACCACCGTGGGCATGCAGCGGTCGTCGCCACATAGCTCCACATCGCAGCGCCACGGCGCCGTCGGGTTTGGGGAGGCATCGTTCAGGCAGCCCAGCAGCTCGGGATCTGATCGAGGTTCGGGGTCTGCAGCAGGCTGCCAGGGTTGAGAAGGCCGGAATGGAACCTGCCCACCTTGGCCCAGCCCGGACGGAGCTGGGCTGGGTGCATCGGTGGAGCTCGGACCGCAGCTCATCGCCAGCGCCATCAGCGCCAACATCGTTAGACGACGCACATCAGCATTCATGGGGCGATGCCCCGCACGGCGCGTGCCAGCGGGGCGATGCTCCAAGATCTGCACACTTGGACGAGCGGCCGCTCCCCAGCCACCTCATCGACCGGCGCACCGGCGCATCGGTGACGCGACTACGCCACACCTCGATCATATCTTGGACAAATCGCCTAGCGGGCGACCGGTGTGTGCAACGACTGCTTCGGCGACGAAGATCGGTGCTCCGCTGCCCATCGCCAAAATGATGGCGTCCGAAGCACGCGCATCGAGGGAGCTGCTGCTGCCATCGGCCAGGCTCAGCACGATGGTGGCGATGAAGCGGTCAGCGCGCAGTTGCTCGATGCGCACTTCGCTCACATGCCCGCCAGTGAGCGCCAGCAACCGATCGATCAAGTCATAGGAAAGCGGCCGCGCGTAGGGACGACCGGCAAGTCGATGACGGAACGCCAACGCCTCACTGGGTCCGACAAACACCGGCACGAACACATCGTCGTCAAACGCCGCGAGCAACAATGCCGTACCGAGGGGCGACGGCAGGTGACCGCGAGGCACCATCTGACGATAGCCCGCTGGTGACTCGGCCTCCTCCGCCTGCGCTCGACCCGCCTCGGACTCATCTCGACCATCGCGGATGGTGCGGGCGGCAGCCGCCTCGAAGGAGACACTGGGCTTGGTCTCCGCGTCCTGTCCGCCGAGCTTCATGGCCGCGCGTAAGAGCGTCTTCTGCAACCAAATGCGCATCAGGGAATGACGGGCAAACCCTCGACCAGGAGTGTCTCGTCGTGGGTGAACACGACGAGGTCGTCAATGCCATCGCCGTTGATGTCGCCTCTCGTCAAGCCGACGAGCGGCGCGTCAACGGTCTGCTGCGAGAGGACAGGTAGCTGAAGCGCATCCAGCTCGAGGTGGGCTTCGCTCTGGAGCTGGACGCCTTGCTCGCCTACTCCAAATAGATGGATGCGCGCGCGACGATCCTCTTCGGCGGATGTAACCGTGAGCAAGGCCAGCTCTTTGCCGCCTTGCCCATCGGTATCCACGCAGCTGAATCCAAGCAGCGTCTCGCCTTGTGGTGCTGGTACACGCTCGAAAACCAAAGGCCCACTCTGGATCGCGGCAAGTAGCGCATTGAGGGTCGCGTTGCGGACGACGTAGACCGCCGTGGCCAGCGCTTCTCCTTCGGGGCTCCGCTCCACGACGGCGAAGAGCAAGGCTGGTTCTTTCGCCTCCTCTTCGAGCAAGCAGGGTTGCAGGCGGTTGTGCAGCTTGGTGGACCATTTTTCCGGTCCCTCGGTCACTGGATCGTTCGACCCGAAACGAAAGCCCAAGAGGGTGACATCGGCGAGCGAAGCGACAGGCCTCAAGACGCTACCCTTTTCCTGATCCGTAACACCAACGCGCAAGCTCAGACCTTGCTCATCTCTGCTGCCAACCAACATGGCGTGCTCCTCAGCACCGTCGCCGTCGATATCGACCGCAGTCATCAAGCCAACGAGCCGTGCTGCCGACATCTCAGTCAGCTCGGTGTCAGTTGGGGCTCCGAAGGTGCTCAACGTGGCATCTTCGCTAGCACTGGTCACCGAAAGAGCAATGTCTGGCGCGTTGAGCGCCTTGTTGACGCGATAGCCGACGCTCACGACAGCGCGCGCAGCGGCTGCATTGGGCGCAGCGAGGCTGCTGTTCGTGACAACTGCTGTGTACGGGCTGTAGCGAAGATCGTTGTTGTTGCCGACCTCGTACAGGACAGGAAAAGGGGACTGTAGCTGACGGTCCGGTCGCCCGAACAACAAGGCGAAACCGCTTCCGACTTGCCCGCTATCCGACGGGTACTGGGCCACCACGACGAGATCGTTGATCCCATCGACGAAGTCCTCGTCTCGTTTGGCCATGTTGGTGGCGCTGACGTCGCTAATCTCATAGAGGGCGCCGATGGGTGTCACTGTCGTTGGTGGCCCTGCTGGCACGCCAAAAGCAATGGAGAGCCCATCGCGCAGACCATCGACCTCCAGCTCCACCATGGCCAAATCGAGCAAGTTGTCGCCATCGAAGTCGCCGGCGGTGAGGTGGTCGATCTTGTTGGCGGTTGCAAGCTTCGAGTGGTTCAACAAGCCGCTGTCGGTTCCATTGTAGAAATCGACGCCGGCTGTGTCTGAGGAGGCAGCCACCAGATCAGTTCGCCCGTCGTCATTGAAATCTGCAATCACCGCATTGGTCCAGCTGCCGTTTCCTGGCTTCCGTAGAGCGAGCTGCCCAGCCTTGCAAAAACTGTCGTGGGAGGACAGTACGATGCCCTTGGCGAATACGAAGTCGGGAAACAGATCGCCGTCGAGATCAGCGGCAGCGAGAAGCGAATCAGTAGGCAGGTTGCACTCACCACTGAGCTTGTTTGGGATGATTGGTTTGGCGAAATTGCCATCACCGTTGCCATCAGCGAAATAGAGGCCCTTGTCGGTGCTCAGCAATAGATCGACGTGGCCATCGGTATTGACGAAGGCAAATACGCCTCGATTGTTGATTTTCGCCCCGTCTGGCACATTGATGTCGGGACGTTGATCTAGATCGACGACCAAGCTGCCGGCGACAATCCGAACCTTCGGTACGAAGATCAGCAAGATGTCGCGAAACGCCAACAACAACTCAGCAGTCTCGGTGGACTCGTCGAGCTGCGCGACGATCGGCCTCGCAACGAGCTGGTTGGCTGATTCGGGCAACTTCACCTTCACGGAGGGGTCATCCGCCTCGTGCATGAAGCTCGTGAGCGGCGGATCGATCATCGACAGCAGATACTTGCCTGAAACGACAATGCCTTCGGCGCCGTAGTAGGTGGTGCTGAGCCCCTCGATGGTATTGGGCGCAAGATCGATCGCCACGAAGGACTGCGCATCACCAGGCAACGCATAGGTCAGATAGGTGCTCGGCTCGAGCGTCTTGAGCGGCGAGCCGCGCAGCACGGACAATCCCTCCTTTTCGGACAGGATCACGTCACCGTACCCATCGCTATCGAGGTCGCCGACAGCGGGATGGCCACGATCGTTCGAGGTGATCGGGGTCATGAAGACATGCTGACCAGCACCCTGGTCGCCGAGACCTAGAAAAACTGTAGACAAGTGCTGCGTATGCGCACTGACCAGGTCATCGACCCCATTTCCGTCCACGTCCACCATCGCAACCCAGTCGCCCGGCGCTTGGTCCACGCTGCCACTCACCAAGAAGTTGCCGCTCGGCCTGCGGCAGACGCCATCAGCGCCGCAGCGCAGGCCATCCGGGCATTGGAAACCCTCCCCGCCTTTGGCTTTGGACAGACAGTCGAAGCGACAGCGATGGTTATGGGCGGACCCATTGCAGGAGGTGTTTTCACCCTGACTGTAGCCGTCGCATTCCTCACCGTTGCTGGGCTCGACGACGTTGTTGCCACAGACGCCGAGCACCAGGGGCGACAGGCTCGAGCACGCTGCGACCTGAGCCATCACCCAGATGCCGAAGAGCGAGGCCATCATTCGCGCGCGCATTGGTGTCCTTCGTTGTATCGGAATCTGCGCCCGCTGACACCCTCGTATCGCTCAGTGGTCTTGCTCGAGCTGCGCAGCATCAGAGACGAACTGCTTCAGTTGCCAGGTGAGCAGCGCATGTTGGCGCTCCGCCTTCATCAACGCCTCAACCCACCGCGCACCCACAAACAGGGGGCCGAGGGCCAAGGCAAGCGAGAAGGCTGCCAGACACACGATGGTGGGCACGGGATCGAAAACCAGCAGGCTCGACCTGATGAGCACGCTGCCCGACGCGAATTCGAAGGTGCGTGGTATCCAGCCATGCAGTTGCGCCAAGCCTGGCAACAGCAAGGCCATCAGGCTTCCGAACAGCATCATCTTGCGAGCCTTCCCGCTGGCGCGGGTGCTGA
The DNA here is from genome assembly GCA_964599485.1 of uncultured Polyangiaceae bacterium. Taxonomy (GTDB): domain Bacteria; phylum Myxococcota_A; class Polyangia; order Polyangiales; family Polyangiaceae; genus JAPYTK01. Next base: position 52,884 of record CAZRGL010000002.1, on the reverse strand, counting down.
CCAACAAGAGCGTACCGTAGGCCGCTGCGAAGGCCGGCGCTGCCAGCGGGGCCGCCAGCACGCTCATGGCAGCCAGCACCAAGCAGTAGGCCGCCACGATGAAACCGAGACCTTTCGGCTGCACGCCACCACCGGCGAACCCAACGGCAGCACACAGGCCCATCAGCGCACCGTTGAACAACGCAAACACCAGCCAGCTTCGCACACCGATCCAAAGCTGCATCGGAATAGCTAGCAGGAGGATTACCACATGGACGGTGAGCACCGCTTTGCGCACCGCGTCCCGATCACTCATGCGCTTGTCGAAGAGGGCTTGCTCGGCTTCGGGCGGAACGTCTTTGGGCAGCTCGACCAACAGCCTCATCATGGCGTCGAGGGCGCCGCGGTGAGAGGGGTCGAAGGCGAGAGCCGAGCGAAGATGGCGGGCTGCTTTGGCCCGCGCTTCGACGTATTCGCCAGCAGGGCTGCTGAGGACTTGCTCCGCCTCGTCGGCATGGCGTTTGGCGAGCGCCAAGCGCCGCTGCAGATCCAGCTCTCCCTCGAGGTAATTTTGCACCTCGTCACACAATGCGCGGGCGCTTCGAAAGCGGTCCTCGGGCTCGGAGGCTGTCGCCTTGATACAGATGCGCTCCAACTCGAGCGCCACGTCGCGCTCAGGTGCACGCGCTCGTGCCCGTGCATCGGCGCCGTCGAGCGTGGAGATCATCTTGGGGCTGCCACCTCGAACATCATGCAGGGGCTGCAACGTGAGGATTTCAAACAAGATGGAGCCGAGCGCGTAGACGTCCGCCTCGGGACCAACTCGATCGAGCTCGCCACGCACCTGCTCCGGAGCCATGAAACCGGGCGTACCCATCACGGCACCGACTACGGTGGGCGATGCGCCATCGGCCCGCACGTCCATCAGCGAGGGAGTCTTCTTGCCAAGCGCTGTTGCAAGCTCGCTCGGAGACACCTCTCGCTCGCCGGCGACTTTGGCCAAACCCCAATCGAGCACGTTGACCTCACCAAACTCGCCGAGCATCACGTTGTCGGGTTTGAGATCGCGATGAACCACGCCGTGCGAATGAGCGAACTCGAGGGTGAGGCACACGCTGCAAAAGATGTTGAGGAGCTTGTGGGTTCCGAAATGCGTACCGATGGTCGTGTCACCCTCGCGCAACGCTTCGATGATCTCGCCCAAGGTTCGACCGTGCACGCGCCGCATCGTGAAATAGGAGGCACCACCCAAGCCGATTCCCATATCGTAAACAGGCACGATGTTGGGATGCTCGAGCTGCGCCTGAATGCGGCCCTCGCGCAAGAATCGAGCGCGGCCCTCATCGCTCGTGGCATCCGCGCGCATTCGCTTGAGCGCGACTTTTCGTCTGAGCCGCTCATCGTGAACCAACAGGATCTCACCCATGCCGCCTTCGCCCAACGCTCTTTCGCGGCTGTAGCGCTGATCAGCGCTCATCTCGTGCAGCGGCATCGCGCTCAAGTCGACCGAAGCAGGCGGATCTTCGTCGATGGAGGCCTCTCGAATCATTGCAGAGTCGTTGCGCAGCCGTTGTGCTTCAAGTCGTTCCGATGGCACGGCAGCACCTGTCTTCTGGATTCGGGCAGCCCCACGCTGAATCTGTCCCTCGCCAATCGTCGGCTCGCAATCCTCGTCCTTCGTTTTGGGCGACTCGTCTTTGGTGACGGCTGCAAACGGGGTGGGCGCCAACTCTTCACGGCGCCCCTTACGCGACTTGCTCATAGCCGGATCATACCCGACCTGGAGCGACTTCACTGGTCGGGCAGCTCAATCCAATATAGGTCGCGTGTCCCGCCACGCTCGCGACCTAGAATGACCCGATTGGGGTTATTGGGTACGACCGCGAGCCCTTCCCATTCCGTTGCACCTGCGCCACCAATGGTGAGCTTCCACCTGGCATCGAGGTCGTAGATGCTCGACGGATCATGTCAGTGAAGGCGTGCGACACGACCCGGGTCAGAAATCGCGCGCACAGCGGATGCCGATGCCGAGCGGAATGGTTCCGGGCGGGAAGGAATAGCGGGCCCCATTGAGCAGGTCTTCTTCGCTGGAGAAGAACGCACCCCCACGGATGACCCGGTGGTCCTCGTTCTGATTGAAATCGGTCATGTCGATGCAGTTGACGCAGGGGCTGGGAAAGGGCTGGTCGACCCAAGTGCCGTTGTCGTCGGTCAAGCGCCTGCCATCGAGCAACCAATCGTAGACGTTGCCCGCCATGTCGGCGTGTCCCCACAAGGCCATGCCGTCGAGGTGGGCGCCCGGTATGGTCAAAGTCGTGTCCTTGATGCAGGTGGTGAGGTTGCAGCCATAGCTGGCGTGCTTGGTTGTGATGGTGGTGCTCGTCGGCGGCTTGCTCCAGGGATAGGCGCGCTGTTGTGTACCCCCGGCGGCGACATAGTTCCACTCTGCCTCACTGGGCAAGCGGCCACCGTCCCAGATGCAAAACGCAAAAGCCAAGTACCAGTCGGCGCAATTCATGACCCGCGCCTCTTGCGCGGCCGTGCCAGGCGTGTCGGTCCAAGTGTGGTGGGCGTCGGTGCAGGTATCGGTGAGAAAACCCTTCATGTTGACGACTCCCGAGGGCAACGCCTGACCCCACTCTGCGTGCCAGCCGCTGTCTGCTCCCGCACGAGGGTGCACGCCCGCCCCGTCAGCGGGCACGTATTGACCATTGTCGACCCAAGCTCGGAACCGTCCGACAGTGACCTGGAAGCGATCGAGATAGAAGCTCGACACGGTGGCTTCGGTACCCGTCGGAACGAAGGTCACACCGTCGTAGCCCCGCTTGAAGGTCCCGCCGGGAACGCAGCGCGTCTCGCAACAATCGAGACTGCTATTGGAGCCGCAGGCGAGCTGAGGTCCGCCGCCGCTCTGCGAGCAGCTGGTGGCGACGTCGGCCGCGGGCGGATCGCTGCAGCCGAAGCCGTGCCCTGCGCTTTCTTTCTTGGTGAAATCATCGCTGAACAGGCAGCCCGTCGTGCTCGTCAGCAAGAGCAAGCATGCGCCCTTCAATGAGTTCAGCCCCCTGCAACGATGTTTGCTGCTCATCAGAAACGCCCCTCCACCCCTACGCCGCCTGGCCACAGCAGGGGCCTCAAGCTCGATTGGACCGAAGGTGCCGATGGCGCCGTTACCAGCAGCACGATGCCGCCCGCAGCCAAGACACCGCCGGCCACGAATCCAGTCGTGGACAAGGTCCGGTACAGATCGTAGCTATCGACGTCGTCGTGAAGGCTGGATGGGCATTCGCCCACCGCATTGCAGCCGTCCTCGAGAGAGGTCAGCTTGTCGGCGGCCAGCGCAGCGCTCACTCCGCCGAGCGCCACACCACCGGCGCCGAGACCGAGTGCTATCCAGCCCAAGGCAACCTGCCAGCGACTGCCTTGTGCCTCGTCTCGCGGCGGCGGCGGCGGCGGCAGCGGTGGTGGTGGTGGTGGTGGCGGCGGCGGTGCGGCCGAGGTCTTCGCGGAAGCGCGGGCACTTGCGGTTGGAGAAACCGTCGCGCTCGCCGTCCCCGCCGCGGTCACGGCAGGCGCCGCCAGCTCGATCTGGCGCTCCTCGCCCTCCTCGAGCGTGAACCGTTCGTCGACCCGCTGCTCACCGCGGGCGACCTCGAAATGGTGCTTACCAGGGTTGACCGGCAGCGCGACGCCGATCATGGCGGCTTTGAGCGGGCGACCATCGAGCTCGAATCTGAGGCCATCCTGATCGCCACTCACCACCAGGGTAAGCTGGGCAAGGCGGGGCAAGAGTTGCTGTCTTTCGGTGGCGGCTTCCTGCTGTGCCTTGCGATGCACGGGTAGAGCCGAAGCATCGAGCGTCATGCGGGTTACCTCGAGCAGGGTCTCGGAAGCCTCGACCAACTTGCCGAGTTTTTCCTGACAGCGCGCCAACCACAATCCAGTGGTGGTCAGACCGACCAGCGAATGGGCGCGCGAAAAACCCGCTAGCGCGGCTGGGTAGTCACCCTTCTTGAATTGCGCCAGCGCCACGCGCCCAACAGCTCTTGCGGTGGCACGCTCGCTCGGTGTCGGATCGGCTCCGTGGGCGACCAGTGACGGTACGCCCACGAGCACCACGAGCAGCAGCAGGAGTAGCGGGTGGAGTCGGCGGGGCTGGTTCGAATGTGTTGTTGTCATCGGTTGGTGCCACGGGTCCGCGGTCGCACATCGTAGCCGAAGCGCTTTCAGCAGGCACGTGAGGGCTTTCGTGCGCGCGGCGCCGACACTCACCAGGTTGCAATTGTCTTTGGCCCATGCTTCGCTCAGCGAGTTAGCAATGTGCCCATGATCGCCGCCCTCGGGCCCCTGGTTGTCGTCCTCGGTGCGGGCGTGCACCGGGGGTGTCACTGCGGTCGCTCCACCAAGAACGCGACTTGCGACGACTCCCATCCTGGCAGCGGATTCGAGCCCATCGAGATCAACCTCGACGAGGCAAAAAAACTGGCGCTCTGCTGCTGCAAACGCAGCGCTCGGGCCCCGATCTGCGACGGATCCCACGTCAAGCTCCAACCTCCGGACGAGGACGGAGCGCCCGTCCAGCTCCAACCTCCTGCTGACGACGAAGCGCCCGAGTAACAGCCCGCGCATGCCCACAGCAGCTCTTGACTCGAACCGCTGACACGCCGAAGTTGGAACCATGTTCACCAGATCGGTCATCGGGGCACTTGCCCTCGTCACGACGAGCACGCTGACGAGCACCGCTGCAGCGGAGCCAACGCCCAATTGGGGCGGTTTCGGCCACGCTTTCGCAGGCATGTTCGCTGGGTCGTTCGGCAACATTGCCGACGATCTGGCCAAGACCGAAGCGCTCGGGGGCGCCGCCATCAACGCCGTGGGCGCGCAGCTAGGCGGAGGCGGCTGGGTGCTGCTGTCTGGTCATTTCATGGTCGGCGGGCGCGGCTGGGGAATGTACGTACCCTCCGAGGGTGGCGACCGTGGCAGCGCTACATTTGGCGGCGGGGGCGGTGGCGTCGATTTCGGCTGGGCTGCGTACAACCGCAACCGCTTCTTGGTGTTTCCGTTCATCGGCGTTGGCGGCTACGGCCAGTCCATCGAGCTGAACAACTCCCGCACGTCGGTGGAAACCGGAGGCGGTGAGATTACGGTCGGCGGGCTCACCATCCCGGCGGGCAAGAGCGCCACGATCGATGGTGGAGCAGCCTATATGGAGCTCGGGCTCGGCGTGCAACGCTTCCTGTTCAAGGAACAAGGCGGCTTCATGCTCGGCGCCGAGATCGAATATCCGCGCTCCTGTGCCTCTCGAGCCTCGCATTAATTGCATACCCCTGACAGGTATGTCATATGTGATAGACCTATCGGCGCGCTCTTCAGCGTGGCGGCGACCAACTGGCAAGACGATGATGGCCTCGACATTGCGGGCCTCAGCGCTCCGAGCATGAACGGCGCGTTCCTCAAGCTCACCCTCGGCGGCGGCGGTTTCTACTACTCCGACTGAGAGCGGATGAATCGTTCGGGTTGGATTCGCCAAACCCGGAGCATGTTGCTCAGCAAGCTCATTGCCCAGGAAGCTCGACAGGGGCGACTGTCCAGATTCTTGGACATTGTCTGGTGGTCTCGACAGGTAGCGAGCACAGCCGGCCGAAATGACGAAGCGCAGGCGGCGGAACAGCACTTGCAGACCACAGCTGCATGCTATCCAAGAAACGAGCTGGTTGGTTGTCGAGCGCGATCCTCATTGCAGCAACATCGTTGCTCGCTGCTTGCAGCAGTGACGCTGAGCCGAACGGGCCCGGAGCTGGGGGGGAAGGCGCTGGCGGGGGCAGCAGCTCCACGGGCGCAACCGGCGGCGGCTCCGAAGGCGGTAGCTCCGAAGGCGGCGGCTCCGAGGGCGGCTCCGGAGGAAGCGTGTCTGATGTGCCGATGATCCAGGACGCGCCGAAAGGCCCTGATTGCAAGCCCACCGACGTCAAGATGGGCAACGACTTACCGCTCAAGCGCGTCTTGATTCCACTCGCAGACTACCCCAACGCCGTTTGCAACGATGGCAGCCCCGGGGCGATCTTCATCCGCTCATCCGAAGGCGCCGGCAACGAGAGCAAGTGGCTCTTTCACGTGCAGGGTGGCGGCGGGTGCTCCGACTATCAGAGTTGCTACGACCGCTGGTGTGGCCTCACGGCCAGCTACAACGCGTCCCGGATGAGCACCAACTATGGACCAATATCACGCGCCGATGCCGGCATCATGAAGCGCGATCCGAGCAATCCTCTGGGCAACGCCAACATCGTGTTCATTTTCTATTGCAACTCCGATAAGCACCGAGGCGACAAGGGTGACGTCGTGATGGTCGACGACACCGATCCGGACAAGAAGTTCCGGATCAACGTGCGCGGTCATGCTGTGATGGAGGCCGCGATCGACATGCTCCTCAAGGGTGAAGTCGTGTCCGACGACAAGAGCGTCACCGTCCCGAAGCTGAGCGAGGCGAGCTCGGTCATCTTCAGTGGCACTTCGGCAGGCTCGGCTGGCGTGGCCTTCCACCTCGATTGGCTTGCGGGCAAGCTCGACCCCTCTACCAAGTTGCATGGCGTGCTCGATGCATCGCTTCATCACGACGTGAGCACCATCACCGATGCGACGATTCTCGCACAATGGGACAGCATGCTCGCCGCAGGGCACGAGGCCGGCACTGCCATGAACATGTTCCACGACCAATCCTGCTTGGACGCGCACAAGGACGACCCCAAACAGTGTGCTTCGGGATCTCACGTGCAACTCAATCACATCACCACGCCGTTCTTCGTGCGCCATGACATGCTGGATCCAAAGTCGCTCGGCAAGGTCGTCGAGATGAACCCCGCGCTCAGCATGGAGGATGCCGCCCCTTGGAGCCGAGCAACGATGCTCCTGGTTCCATCGCTATTGAGCACGGCCGAAGAGAAGGCTGCGATGACGCGCACCCCTGGTATCTTCAGCCAAGCATGCGGTCAGCACGTTGGCCTGACCAACGAGAACTACACCTTCTTCGCCACCATTGACACCCCCGGGCCGAAGGTGTCGCTACACCAAGCACTGGGCGCCTGGCTCAATGGTGACGATGTCGCGCTGATCGACAAGCTGCCACCAAAGTCACTGTCCTACTGCCCCCCAACCGACGGCGCCCTCGACTGAAATGCGGGAGGGGTGCCCCTGCCTGCCCTTCAATACGTATTGAACGCCGGCTAGCCGTCGTGGGCACCAAGCCGATAGGTAAATGCGTCGATGCGCCGGTCGTCAATCGGCGAGCCGTCACTGTACAAGAACAACAACGGAATCTGCTTTTCGTGCCGCAGCACGCTTTCAGCCAAAAGCGAAGGCGCGCAGCCCCAAGGGGCGACGACAACGACGCCGTCGCAGTTACCTTGATCCCAGTTGTGCAGCACGCCGCCCACCACCATCGGCCCCTCGCTGATGGGAAAGCGGTCCATGACCTGACGCGCTCGCTCGAGCATGTCGGGCACCTCGGGCTCGGGGATCCAGGGCGCATGAAGTCGCGCCCGCGCATATAGGCGGCGACGAAGAGGCGGCAGCACCAAGCGATAGATGTGCGCCTCGAACACGTCAGCGTGCAAGCCTTTGACGTCCACCGACTCCTCGGTGGTGAAGTACTCGCCGAAGACCGACAGTGGCTCGACCAGCACGTGCAATCCGCGCTCGTTGAGGCGGCGTATCAACCGGTCGTTGGCGAAGGCGTCGAGCCGCAGATACACATCACCGCTGATGAGCACCCGCTTGGTTGTGTCGCTCTCGTCTGCCCTGCGACTGATGCTGACGTCCACGAAGGCTTTGGCTGCGTCCTCGATGAGCTGCAGCAAACGGTCGTACCAACGCTTGGTGTCGATCAGCGCGCGCCAACCCGAGCGCACCGGTCGGGCCACGTGCTCCTCGAGCCGGTCACACATGGCGTGGAAGGTTTTATCCACGGCGCCAACGCTTCGTTCCACCGGTCGATAGTATGCTGCGAGCTGAAAGAGGATGTCCCAACTCACCACGCTCGCCCAAAACCGCGTCAAGTAATCGAAGCGGTACTCCGGCTCGGTCTTGAGTGCCCGGATCCCCAACTGCTGGCCGAGACCGAGCCGCTCGAGGTTGAGCTGATCTTTGACCGCAAACACGCAATTGCGACACGGGCCGCCATCAGACAGCTGCAACAGGATCGTTCGTTTGGAATCGAGTGAAGCGTCGATGTACTGGCGGAACGAGCCCCAGATCGCCTGGTACACCAAGCACTCTTTGCCTGAGCAATCCTGCTGTCCGCAAGCGAAGCTCTCGTGACTGGTGGGCGGGCCGGCTACCGCATCGAAGCCCAGGGAACGGTAAAAAGCAGCGGCTACCGAGCCAAAGCGCTCCGAAACCGAAAGGGCCACCATACGCGACTGCCGCTCTTGCAAGATGCTGCGGCGTGGTTGGACTTCGCATGCGGCGAGGACGCCGGCCTCCGGAGCCGACGGACGGCCATCGTGGCGTCCGACTGCATGCAGAAACGCCTGGATCCGCGTCACATAACCAGCCGTACCTCCGTGGGCATCGCTCTCGAGACAAGTATGGGGATGGCCCGCCATCAAGGCGGTGAAGAACTGTTCAGCGAAAGACGCCGGCCCGCAGCCAAACGAGGACAGCATCAACGGGTAGATGTTGCCCCACTGCCGCGCTGCCAAGCCTACGCGAAGTGCGCGGTTGGCATCGCCCCAGGGCACTCGCTCCAGCTTGGGCACCTCGCCCGGCACCACCAAGCAATCCATGGGCAGCGCAAGCACACCGTTTTGTCGCAGCAAACTGGGGATCTGCGCGTTGGTGGCCTTGTCGTGAATCATGTGCAGGGCGCCGCACACCACTACGGTCGGCAGATTGTGTGCCTTGCCATAACGAAGGCTCTCCTCGCCGATGGCCGCCAAGTCGGCTTCGTAGCGGCGCTGCGCCCGGGCCGCAGCAACGGCCGCAGCCAGCATGGCGGCGCGACCCACACCGAGCTGCTCCGCAAAGCGAGTGAGCTGCCACATCAGCCACCCGCTGCTCAGCCCAGCTTGTAGTGACACGATGGGCTGCAACAGCTCCACCTTGCTGCCGCGGCTCTCGAGGTAGCGACCAATCATCTCACCGAGCCCTTGCTCAACGGCGCAAGTACGTCCTCCAGGGCCTTCCCGATCGCCAATTGAGAGCACCTTGGGCAGTAGAAGCACATCTGCTTCGACGTCGGCGATGCCATGGGCCACTTTGGCTGGCGCGCAAGCATCGTAGGCGAAGCAGCGCTCCTCGCCGCGGGCCAGCGACTGACTATTCGAGCGCGGCACGAGCACGCCCAGCCCTAGCTCCCGTAGCAGCGTGACGATCCAGGGAAGATAGTGGTATATGCCAGCGACGAGGGGAACCGCAACGACCCGCTTGCCCTCGCCCGGTGCCCGATTGGGCTGCACCAAATTGGGCTGCACCAAATAGGGCTGCACCAAATAGGGCTGCAACAGCGCCCGCCGTTGATCGAAAGCGCTCGGTGCATCACGCGGCAGTTTCGGCCGGGTGCGCTGGGCCTCCTCGAACTTGGGGCAGGCCCCGCCGCTGAATACCGTCTTGGTCTGCTCACCCACCGCGACGGCGGTCTTCTCGATGATGCAGAGCGTGGAGCAGCGTTCGTCTTGGCAACGGATTTCGCCCCGATCGACCACGTTGGCCGCAAGCAACTCAGCCACATCGAAGCGCTCGGCAGCCCGCAGCTGCTCGGCGCCGAGCTCATCGATGGTGCAGAGCCCAATGCCCCAAGCGCCCATCGCCCCTGGGTTGTGCGGCACGATCACCTTTCGCTTGGTCACCGCCGCCAAGGTCCAAGCCAGCGACGGACTGGTCGCCGGCTTTCCTTGGAAGAAGATGCGCTCACCAAAGGTGCGCTGACCCATTACGCGATTGATGTAGTTGTGGATCACGGAGAACTGGAAGCCCGCAAAGATGTCGGGCAGCGCCATGCCTTCCTTGACGGCCTGGTCCGCTGTTTCGGCAACAAACACCGTACACATCTGCCCCAGATCCGGCGGGCCTTCAGCTTGCTCAGCGAGGCGGCCGTATTCGCTGATGTCGTCGACGCCATAGAAGTGCGCTTGCTCTTCGAGGAACGAGCCTGTGCCAGCACTGCAGGCCTTGTTCATGTCGCTCGCGACAATCTGGCCACCAGCAATTTGGATGAACTTGGCGTCCTGTCCGCCAATTTCCACCACAGACAAACTCTCGCCGCTCTTTTCGTCGCAACGAATCGCGGCCGTGGCGTGGGCCACGATCTCGTTGAGCACGACGATGCGATCATGATGCTGCGGATAAGTCGCCCGCAGCACGGCAGCTACGGCCTCGCGGCCCGAGCCGGTCACGCCAATAGCACGCACGTCGGGCTTGCCCCGACCGAGGACAGCCTCGATCAGTCGCTTGGCCCCGTCGACCGGGTTGCCTCGGGTTCGGTCGTAGACGTCGAAGAGCATCTCGCCGCTGGCAGCGGCGGTGACGACCGCCTTGCTTCCAGTCGAGCCGAGATCCAGGCCCAACACGACGGGCTGCGCGCTGGCACCGACATCGATGCTCGGGGACAAACGGGTGACTTGGCTGGCGAATTGCTTGGCTGGCGCCATCGTACGGAAGCGCCGTTTCTGCCTCACGATGAGCTCAGCCGGGTCATCGGGCAAGCTCACGCTCCGCCCAGCCCGCACCCGGCCAGCCGCAATACTTGCCGCGCCCTTGGCCTCCCACAGCTGAGCATCCGGCGGAACGATGACCTCGGCGCCGCATAGCTCGCTCAGCGCCGAGACCAAGCTCTGCAATCGACTGCCGCCACCGACCAGCAACACCGGACCTGCGACACGGTTTCGAAAGAGAAGCGCCGCCGCATAGCGGGCCACCGAAGCAAAGTAGCCGCGGAACAACTGATCGGCGGACCGGCCCTGATTGCCAAAATGCGTCATCTCGCTCTTGGCGAAGACCGAGCAGCGCGCCGTGATGGGAATCGACTCGGTTGCGCGCAGGGCGAGCTCGTCCGCCTCGGTGATCGATAGCCCGAAGCGCGAGGCGATCTTCACCATGGTCTCGCCCGTTCCGGAGGAACACTTCTCGTTTTCGAGCACCTCGATTTCGGCAGCGCTGTTTCGAACCAGCACCGCGTAGCCTTGAGCGCCGATACTGATCAGGTTGATCGGCCCTTGCCAGTGATCGTGCAGCTTCAATGCCTCGGCCAGACAAGCGTCCACCGGCAGGCCAGTCAGTGCCGGGGCGACGATCTCGCGGGCGTACAAGCCCGTCACCGCCACCGCTTCGAATCTCTGGGCCTCGACGCGCCGGTACCATTGCTGAAAGACACCGAGCGGATCTGCATGATGTGAGACGACCTCCGAGGAGACCGTCTGCAACAGGCCATCGCTTCCCATTTGGGCAACCACGAGCTTGGCGCTGGCTTTGCCAAGGTCACAACCTGCCACCAGCATGGATCCCGACCGGTTGCCCTTCGGTGTCGTGCTTCGATCCTGCTCACGCCCCTGCGATCCGCTCATCGATCCTCCATATGCCCTGTTCTCCCGATCGCTCTGCTGGCCAATCGACTGCCCAGTCGATCTGCTTGTCCCGAAACCGGCCTTGCTAGCTGTCGCCGTCCGGCCGCGGAGGAGGCTTGCTCGGCAACTTCGCGTTCGCAGCGATTCGGGCGAGGCGCGACGAGATTGGCTCCTTCGCACTCGCGTCCAAGAGGCTGTCGACGACCGCAGGGCTGCCGACGCGGGTCGAACGCATCCAGGACTGCTGCACTTCGGGGGCGACCCACTGCCGCGCATTGGGCTGGGTCTGTTCATTGTCCTCGTCGGCGTACACGACCTTGGTGATCTGCGGCGTTTTGATCAACGCGGCGCGCTGCGATTCGCCCTGGCCGACGAAGAGCGCATGCGAGCCCTCGCTCGGATTGGCGACGAGGCCTGCGGGAAGCCGCAGATCGAGGCTGGCAACGTATTGAGCACCCACACAGCGGTCGATTGTCTCGAGCGGTGAGCCGTCGGTGCCGATCGCGTATCGACACACCCCATCTGGATCCAAAGCGTAGATGGACTTGTCGGTGTGGATGAAGATCGTTGCTTCTTCGTCGAGATTTGGGCCCTTGTAGCCCTGTTGTGTCGCCCGCGCGTTGAACCCTTCAACCATTGCGAGTGACTAAGGCCTGTCCCGCCGGGGATCAATCCAGAACCGCGTTGGGAAGCGAGCGACGCCACAAACAAGGCCTTCGATTCCCGCCCACCCGGACTTGCAATGTTCAACAGTCGTGCGGAGCTACCCCGAATCCTCGTCGAAGATGACGCTGACTTCTTCGAGCTCGTCGTCAGTCGATGAGCCCTTCTTGCGCAGCGTGACGGGTTGGCTTGCACCACTGCCGTCGTCAATTGCCACGAAGATGCTGTCGCCATCCTCCGGCTCTTCGAGCATCACGCTGACGTGGGTGTCGTCGAGGTCCGGCGCGCCAGGCGCTGGCGTCGAGACCGGTGCGGCCCAGCTCGCGGCCGAGCTCGCTTGTCGTGACTGAGGCAGTGGTTGACCCATACCGCCTTCGTACACCGCGGCCACCGCCTGCTGCATCGTGACCGCGTCCGGCCAACGATCGGTCTTCTGGAACGCCAAAGCCCTGTCGACCACCTCCGCGAGGTTGTCGTGGATCTCGGGTAGCAGCGTCTTGAGCTTGGGCGCGTGATTGGTCATGGCTGCCAGTAGGAGATCCGTCGAATGCCTCTCGGTGTGCACGTTGCGACCTGTCAACCCGCGGAAGATGGTCGCCCCCACCGACCAGATGTCCACACGGTGATCGATGAGCTTGCTCTTGCCTCGAGCTTGCTCGGGCGCCATGAAGCTCGCCGTGCCGATGACCGTGCCCGTGCGGGTCATCGACATTCCATCCGGACCGCTGTGCATGCGCGCCAAGCCGTAGTCGAGCACTTTGACCTCACCGAGCGCCGTGAGAAAAATGTTGGGCGGCTTGATGTCGCGGTGGATGATGCCTTCGGCGTGGCCAGCGGCCAGCGCGCTGAGCACCTCGTGCGCAATGAAGAGGACTTCCTGCGGAGGCAACACGCCTCGCCGCTGCAGGCGGGTTTCCAGAGGCTGGCCTTCGAGCAGCTCCATCACCAAGAACGGTGTGCCATCAGTGAGCTCATCGTCATCGAGCACCGCTACTACGTTCGGGTGTTTGACTTTGTTGGCAGCATATCCTTCACGCAGGAAGCGCTCCTTGGCCTCTTCCATCTCGGCGTATTGCGGATGCAATACCTTGATGGCGACCTCGTTTCCGTTGCGATGGGTAGCGGCGTAGACCGATGCCATCCCGCCAACGTCAATCAGGCGGTCGAGGGTCCACTTGCGTACACGCTCCCCCACGCGTGCTTCGGCCATGACTCTGAGATTGCGTGACATTGTGCTCGGTGGCGAGATAGGTGGTCGTTGCGAAGGGCGCTGTCCTGTTTACTACAAAGTGACGTTACGTGTGTTATCGGCCTTCAAACCGCACGCGTTGCGCGTGGAACCGACCGGCATATCTGGTAGATGCCTAGGCAGCATGAACCAGACCCCGATCAATCGAATCATGGGTGCTTCGCTGGGTTTGCTCACCCGCTTCGGCGGCTCCGAGCTCATCGATCGCCTCGGGCTGAGGGATGTCGCGAAGAAGGTGCTCTACGAGGGCACCAAGAGCGGCTTCGCGGCTGCTCAATCGGCGGCAAAGTTCTTCAAGTCCAGACCGACGGCAGACAAGCCCGAACGTCTCGAAAGACCGACGGCGCCAAAGCTCTTCGATCTGCAACCTACTGAAGAGCAGGCCATGGTGCAGGATGGCATGCGGCGCTTCGCCGAGGAGATGTTGCGGCCCGCGGCTGAAGCGGCCGACGCCGCCTGCGCGCCGCCTGCCGAGCTGCTCGAGCAGATCCACGAGCTAGGCATCACCATGCTCGCAGTTCCGGAGGCGCTAGGTGGGGCGGGCCGTGAGCGTTCGGCAGTCTCGACCGTGCTCATTGCCGAAGAGCTGTCGAGGGGAGACATGGGGCTCGCCTTCGCGGCTCTCGCTCCTCTTGCAGTAGTGCACGCGCTTGTAGACTGGGGCAACGCGGAGCAACAAAGCCGCTACTTGCCAGCCTTCGTCGAGGAGGGCTTCGTGCCGGCCGCGATGGCCTTGCTCGAGCCGCGACCGCTTTTCGATCCCCACGTTCTGGGCGCTGGTGCGGTCCGCAACGACGACGGCTGGTCGCTCCATGGTCAGAAGTCGATGGTGCCCCTCGGCGAGACCGCCAAGCTCTTCGTGGTCGCCGCCAAGGTCGCCGGTATGGGGCCGCGCTTGTTCTTGGTCGAGCGCGATGCCCAAGGACTGACTGTAGAGCCGGAGCCCGCCATGGGTTTGCGGGGCGCTGGCCTCTGTCGACTGCAACTCGATGGCGTCAAGGTTCCTCATGACGCCCTGCTCGGCGGCGAAGGCGCGGAAGGATTCGACTTCGGCGCAGTGATTGATCGCGCCCGCATCGGTTGGGGCGCCATGGCCGTCGGCACAGCCCAAGCAGTGCTCGACTACGTCATCCCTTACTGCAACGAGCGGGGCGCATTCGGCGAGCCCATCACCAACCGGCAATCAATCGCTTTCATGATCGCGGACATCGCCATCGAGCTCGAGTGCATGCGACTGATGGTTTATCGGGCTGCGAGCCGCGCTGATCTCGGGCGCAGCTTCCGCCGTGAGGCCTTCCTGGCGCGGCTGCAATGCACCGACAAGGGCATGGGCATCGGCACCGACGGAGTGCAGCTGCTCGGTGGCCACGGCTACGTCAAGGACCACCCAGTCGAACATTGGTATCGGGATCTGCGCGCCATCGGCGTCATCGAAGGGGGCCTTCTGGTCTGAGGAGCAAGCCATGATTCATCTCGAAATCCCCAAGAAACTCCGCCCCCTCATCGACCAGGCCAGGCAGGTCGGCGAGCACTGTTTTCGCCCCATCTCACGAAAGTACGACACCGCCGAGCACGCCTATCCGAAGGAGCTCGATTTGCTTGCGTCCTTGCTCCAAGGCATGAACGACTCCGGCACAGGAGCTGGGGCTGGCGCTGGCGCTGGCGGCGGCAAGAAACGCAAGACCGATGAGAGCGGCAATCGCAACGGCGCCAACATGGCAACCGCCCTCGCCATGGCCGAGCTCTGCTGGGGCGACGTCGGTCTGGCGCTGACCATTCCTGGCCAAGGGCTGGGCAACTCGGCGATCAGCGCCGTCGGCAATGACGAACAGCGCAAGCGCTTCGGCGGTCTGTGGGCAGCCATGGCCATCACCGAGCCCGAGGCCGGCTCGGATCCCTCAGCAGTGCGCACCACCGCCGTGCTCGAGGGCGAAGAGTGGGTGCTCAACGGCGAGAAGATCTTCGTCACCTCTGGCGAGCGCGCCGGCGCGGTGGTGGTGTGGGCCACGCTCGATCGCAAATTGGGCCGCAAAGCCATCAAGAGCTTCGTTGTCGAAAAGGGCACACCAGGAATGGTGGTCGAACGGCTCGACAAGAAGCTGGGCATTCGCGCCTCCGACACGGCCACGGTCAGCTTCACCGATTGCCGCATTCCGAAGACCAACATCCTCGGCAGCCCGGAGATCCAAGCGCAGAAGGGCCTCTCCGGCGCCAAGAAGACTTTCGACAACACCCGCCCATTGGTCGCGGCAATGGCCGTGGGTGTAGCGCGTGCTTCGCTCGAGCTCACCAAGAAGCTGCTTGGCCGCGAAGGCGTCGCAGCAAAACACGAAGGCACCTTGTTCACTTCGAGCGCAGCCGAAGCGGAGATCTACCGCATGGAAGCCGAGCTCGAAGCGGCGCGACTGTTGACGATGAAAGCAACCTGGATGGCCGACAACTCGATCCCCAACTCGGTCGAGGCATCGATGTCGAAAGCCAAGGCCGCACGGGTGGGCAACGACATCACGCTGCGTTGTGTCGAGCTGTGCGGCGCGGCCGGCTACACCGAAAAGCAGCTGCTCGAAAAGTGGGCTCGCGACTCCAAGATCCTCGACATCTTCGAGGGCACCCAGCAGATCCAAATGCTAATCGTCGCCAGAAGACTCCTGGGTAAGCGCTCCGCCGAGCTTCGCTGAGCAACACGAACAACTCGTACGTCGTGGAAGGCTGCCGCGCAGACGCTACAGTCGTATAGTTGCGTTTGTGAGTGGTCCACGACGAGGCAAGGCGTTGATCGCCGTCGCAGGCGCGGTGCTGGTGGTAGCGTGCAGCAGCGAACCGCGTAAACCGACGCACGTGCAATCGCCGATCGCCACAGCAGCTCCTTCGCTGCCGCCGTCCGCAACCACGCTTGCCTCACCTGGCCCGGCCAGCCCGAGCACCTCGAACATCACGGCGACTGCAGCGAGCAGCAGCGCCTCCGCCGCACCCTCTAGCGGGCCCGCGCCGCGCCCGAAGCTAAAAGAGATCGCCAGGGTGGCGGGCGTCAGCGTGCTCGAAACAAGCAACACCGCGCGTCACGTGCATGGTGGCAAACCCGCCAAAATCCATGTGCTGGCGATCAATCTGAATAGCGTGCAAGGCAAAGCCAACGAGGTGCGCGTGACGAAGCTCGGTTGGCTGCACGCTCACTGTCGCTCGAGCAGCTGGACCAGTCGCAAAGACCTCAGCGTGCGATCACTCGACGTGATCCCGTGGGACGCATACGAGCCCACCGCCAAGGGAGCTGCCAGCGTCGTCTTGCCTACCAAACCCGACTGGTACCAGCTTCGCGTCCATTTTGATGGCATCACTGCTTACCAGGCGTGCGACAAGTTCGGCGTCGAGATCGAGCTGCAGATCGACGGCAAGCTCATCACCTTCGAGATGCCCTACGACGTCATGCGCTTCGAGCCCCTGCGCCGACGGCCCTGAGCCAATCCGAAAGCCTGCCCATTGTCGACCACTATTGGCGAGGCCAGATCTCGAGCCAAATATCCGGCACCGAATCGTCAGCGCTTCGGCTTGGACATGCTCGGGAAGTAGCGCGCAGCGTGCCTGACACTGATGCGTTGGTATTTGGCGTAGGCCGACACGACGGCGCTTCGGGCGGCCGCCATGCTTTTGTTGTCGCCCAGGGCTGTGACCATGGCCACGGTCGCGTAGCCTTCCGGCGCGATGAAGGAGCTGGTCATCACCAAGGGCCGGGAGCCGGCACCAATTAGCGGCTTGCTGAAGTAGTCGTCGGAGAAGCAAGCGAGCACGAAGGAGGCCGTCGGGGCGCGCTTGCTGCGAGGCTGGGCGAGCTTGGAGAGCCGAACACCATCCATCAGCCGATTGTGTCCGGCGTAGCCCATGACGTGCACCGTGAGCCGTCGCGTCTTGCCTGCCTCGACGATCTCGATCTTGCCGCCGCCCGTAGCGCCCGCCCAGAAGGTCTCGACCGCAGTGTTGATGTACGAGCCGTGCACCGCATCGAGCACCACGAGTTGCTCTATCTTCTTGGCACTCGTTGCCTTTCGATTGGCCGAGGGCCACGCTTTGGCGTCCACCCAGCGGCGGTAGACCGCCCGTTCGAGCAATCCCGCCGCCTTCTTCTTGGTCGAGCTGACCAGGGTGTAGCGCTTGTCCTTGTCGAAGAAGCGCTTGTTACCGAACAGCGCCCCCCAATACAAGTTGCCGCGCAAGCTCTGAGGGTTACCGAGCGAGGGGCTTCCGCAGGAGATCTGGGCGTTGCTGCACAGCGGCACCACGACATGTACGACCAGTGGTTTGCCGGCTGTGAGATCCTCGACGACGCGCGGATGGCTCGCGCTCCAGCTTGCTGAGCTGGCCGGCGCGGCGGACACTTGCGAGGGCGCCGCCAAGGACGAAACCTGCAGAACCGAGGCCGTGATGAAGATGACGGCCAACGCTGACGGAGCGCGCTTCATGTTTTGGGCGTCGTGGTCGACCATCAGAGTGTGACGGTCGAGGGCGCAAAAGGGTCCTCAGCTCACTGCTTGTCTGAAAGCGAGACCGGGCGACGAGGGCAAGGCGCGATGCCAATGGCGTGGTGGTAGGTCGAGGTCTCGTAGCAAAGCCTTGTCGTTCGGAGCTGCCGAGGTGGGTACTTTCTTGCGGGGAGCTGTACTAAGCCAGGAGCCATGATCGTCGTGACCAACCGCATGAAAGTGGCCGCAGGCTACGAGGCCAACTTCGAAGAACGCTTCAGCAAGCGGGTCCACCTGGTCGACCAGTCGCCCGGCTTCATTCGCAACGAGGTGCACCGGCCCCGTCCCATGAAGCGTGACAGCGACAGCGGACAGTGGGTCGAGGACCCAACGAAAAAAGGCTGCTACGAGGTCAAAACCTGGTGGAGCTCGCTCGCTGACTTCGTCGCTTGGACCAAGAGCCCATCTTTTGCCGAGGCGCACAAGAATCGGCCCCCAAAAGACATGTTCGACGGCCCCGGCAAGATCGAGATCCACGAGGTGTTCTCGAGCACCGACGTCGAAAGCTAGCCCAACAGGTGCTGCCCGGTGTGTGTCTTCCTAAAGCGCTGACAGCGTGGCGGCGGCGCCGGTCCATTGGAGTTGAGGAGGCGGGTTGTTCATGACCACCTCCTTCGCTGTAACGTTGTTCGCGCCGAAGATCAGCTCGTAGACTTTGCCCTGGTAGGCGAAGCCATAGGTGACTCCATTGAAGTGGGCCAGGCCCATGAGCCCCTGCAAACCCGGTGAGCCGTAGTTCTTGATCATGGTGCCGCTCTTGGGATCGAATTGCACCAGGCACGCCGGATTGCAGCCACCAACACCACCATAGGCTGACACGACCGAACCCATACCTGGTACCCAGACCAAATCTCCCCAAGGCGTGGAGTTACCTGGACCGCTGAACTGGCCGAGGTACTTCTCTTCGCTGTTGGACTTGCTGAAGGCCAAGTAGTTGTGGTTGTTGAAACCCACCAAGACGTCGGTTTGTTGGTCGATGGCGCCCTTGGGAAAGACGGCAAGATTGTTTGGCTTCTGGCTCCAAGCGAAGGTCGAGCAGGTTGCCGAGCTCTTGTCGATCTTGTGCATGCCCTGGTAGCTACTCGCAAAGAGCTGGCCACTACCGTCCATGGCGAGGTCGTGTATGTTCGAACAGCCCGCGAAAGTCCCCACCAACGCTATAGCGTGGTTGTCCGGGTTGATTTTGTAGAGCGCGTTGTAAGTGGAGGCGAACATCTCTTCGTAAGGCCCACCACTGCTCGACGATGTCGAGGTGCTCGATGTGCTCGATGACGACGCGCTCGATGACGACGCGCTCGACGAAGACGCGCTCGACGAAGATGCGCTCGACGAAGATGCACTCGAAGACGATGACGACGATGCGCTCGACGAGGACGATGACGATGCGCTCGAGGACGAAGAGCTACTGGATGAGGACGATGCGCTGCTCGACGTGGTGGGTGCACCGCCGTGACCGCCAGCGCCAGGACCGGTTCCGAACACCATGACCTCACCACCGCAAGCCAAGAGCAGGCTAGCAAGCGCTAGCGCGGACCACCTGAGCAAGGACCATCTAAGCATGGCTCTATGGTAGGCGATCAGGATGACAAACACCCACAACCTGTGCGCCAGCTGCTTCAACTACAACCGGCGCAGCGCTGACCAAGGGAAGGTCGGCCACATCGGGGTGTCGACGCCCACGCTCGAAGAATCTAGGGCGAACCAGCTCGAGCCGTTGGCCGCACGCAGCACCTGGAAGTCTTGGGCTGGCATGAAGCCTTGCGCCAACAGGGCGTACAAGCGGCCATCCGGCGCTCGCGCTAGATCGACGATGAGGACGGCATGGCCCGGCCCACCTGGCAAGACGAAGAAGTCACCGATTTCGATGTCCTGCTTTTCGAGGCGCGCTGCCTCACGAGCAAGTGACACCGTGCCCGCATAGATGAACAGATTGCGCAGATAACCCTCGAAGCCAGCGTGGGAGCTGTCGGCGCGACCGCCGCCGCCCGTTGTCACCTTGTTGCCCGTGACAACGGGTCGCGCGCCCCGTGACCATGCCAGCCAGCTGCTGCGATATCCGCTCGTGTAACGAAAGCTGATCTTGTCGAAGCGACCGCGGGAGAAAAGATACTCCGCCCTCAGCCGCAACACCGAATCGGCGCACTGCTGCAGATCACCGGGCACCAAGTCGAGATCAACCACCGCCGAGATGCGATGATCGCCCGCCGCCAACAGCAGCGCACCATCGTGGGCGCGCACCGGTGTACCTTTCCGACGCAGCGGCAAATGACGCAACCACCAAGCATAGCTGCCCTTCGTGACAGCGACGCGCTTCGTCCCAGCAGGCGCTAGCAGGCGGCTAACGAGCGGCTCATAACGCGGATTCTGTTTCTTCCACAAATAGGCGCGCGCCGGGTTGGGTCGCGAGGCGCGCGACGCTGCCGCTACTGTCGTGATCTCTGCGGACGCCCTTACGATAGGCGCGTTTGCTGTGGACGCGTTGGTGGGCGTGGCCTCGGGCAGCGGCGTGCTGTTGGGCTGCGCGGCTGGCACGTTGACGGGATCGCAGCCGACGAGCAACAACGCGAGGCTGAGCCCAAGCGACACGTGACGCAGGTGGTGGTGGTCAATTCGGTACATGAGCGCTCATCGAGGTAGGGAACGCCCCAACCCAACAGAAACGTCCACACCAGCGGGCCGAGTGTGACATCGACGGCTAGTCGCGTCGCGTCGGAATGCTGCTATGGCTCATCGCTTCTTTGTGGGTTTCGCCGCACAGCGGTCGCGACGAGCAACAGGTAGCGCTAGAGTCGGGCTGAACTACAATCAGCGCTGGCCGTGCACGACGAGAGCAACACCCACACCGACTTCCCTACTGAAGGCGCCGACGCGAGCAGCGCGCCGCAGTTGCCGCAACTGACGATCGTTGCGCACGCCCACCCCAAATGCGTGGGTCAGCGGCACGTGTTGCGCGACGCAGAGACCATCGTGTTGGGTCGAGGCGCACCGCATTTCGGAGCAGGCGCATTCGAGGACCACAGAGTCTCTCGCACGCATCTCGAAGTGCGGCGCAACAGCGACGTGGTGGTCGCCCGCGACGCAGGCAGCCACAACGGCAGCTTCGTCAACGGCCAACGCATCGACAGCAAACAGCTCGAGTTTGGCGATATCATCGCTGTTGGCCGGATCATGCTGCTCTACCACCTGGGTCCGGTATTTCACGAGCCACCCAGCCATCCACAGTTGCTGGGCATCAGTGCCGCAATCGGACGCGTCGTCCGACAAATCGAGCGTCTCGCGCCCCGTGAGCTCACCGTCTTGATCCAGGGCGAGACGGGGGTCGGCAAAGAGCTCGTCGCCAGAGCGCTGCACGACGAGAGCGGGCGGGCCGGCAATTTCGTGACCATCGACTGTAGCGCGCTGGCCGATGGTGTGGTGCACAGCGAGCTGTTCGGCCACGCCAAGGGCGCTTTTTCGGGGGCTGGCGGCGCGCGCGCGGGCTTGGTGCAGACAGCTGGGGCAGGCACGCTGTTCCTCGACGAAGTTGGAGACGCTTCGCCCACCCTTCAAGCCAGTTTGCTGCGATTGCTCGAGAGCGGCCAATACCGGCAAGTCGGCTCCGATCGCCCAATGCACTCTGCAGCGCGCGTCGTCGCCGCAACCCATGTGCCGTTGCAAGGCGCTGTCGAAACGCAGCGCTTTCGCCAAGACCTGTTCGGGCGCCTCGATCGCTTCGTCATCCGGGTGCCTCCGCTGCGTGAGCGCCCCGAGGATATCCTGGTGCTTGCCCACACATTTCTCGAGCGACTGGGCGCACAGGAGGTCATCATCAGTCGGCCGCTCGCCATCGCCATGCTGCGCTACCACTGGCCACAAAACGTGCGCGAGCTGGCTGCGGTGGTCGAGCATGCGCTGGTCGACTCACCCTCTGGTGGCCCGCTACAGCTCAGCGATGCGGTCGCTGCACGCCTCGCGCCGCAGCAAGCCTCGGCTCCAGTCTCCGCCGAGCCTGCGCCAAAAGTCGCTCGCCCCTCCGCAGACGACTTGCGGGCCCGATTGGCGGCAGCAGGCGGAAACATCAAAGCCCTCGCCACCGAGCTCGGCGTAGCCCGCACCACGCTCTATCGCTGGCTGCGCGCCGCCAACATCGACGTGGACCAGTCCCGCCGCTGACCTTGGCGCCCTGATACAATGTCGCGCGATGGCCGACGACACGCTCGATCCGCTTGGAGAGATCTTCCTGGTCGCCGAGGGATGCCAGCCTGCCGGCTCGTGCTATCTGCTAGCCAGTCGCGAGCAGCGTGGCCCAAGTGACGCGCGATCGCGGGCGTTCTGGTTGCTCGACGCCGATGTGCGCGTGCTGCGCAGTTTCGTTCCCGGAGCGGTTTCGGACTGCGAGTACCTGCGCTGCTTCACGTATCGGCTCGAGGGGGGTGTACTGCGCTATCGCTGCGAATCAGACAACGGCATGAGCGACGCGCCGGCGCGGGTCAACGAGCGCGAGGAGCTGCGCATAACTGGACCGGTGAGCTCGAGCCTGCTGCCCTCGATTCGCGAAGCGCTCGCTTCGGCCCGAGTCTCAGAAACGCCAACGTAGCTGTCCGCCACCAGGAAGCAGTTGCAGCTCGGCGGTGGAATGCGCGGTACCGAGTTGGTCGATGACGAGCATGGTGCCCCCCGCCGCAGCGCCCGCGGCTGCTACGACGAGCCCAATGGTCGAGACGGTACCGAGTGTAGTGGCCTGCTCGGCATCTGCTTCGAGCTCGGGCGGGCAATGCTTGTCGACGCACTGCTCATCGATGGCGCTGACTTGCTGCAACGACACCACACCGGTGGCTACACCGACGACGAGCCCGCCGCCTGCGACCCCGAAGCTCACAATCGCCGGCAGCAGCAGCGGACGCGGGCGGCTCGGCGGAGGTGGCAAGGCAAGATGTAGCTGCACACGCTCCTGCTGACCTTCGACCAAACGGACACGTCGCTCCACGCTGTCATCGCCGGCGGACACCCTGATGACGTGCTGCCCGGGATTGAGCTCGTGGATGGGCTTACTCAGCTCGCGGGCGCGGCCGTCGATGCTGAGGGTCACGTCCTGCCGCTCGGGCGTGATCACGATGCGCAGTTGCGGGATGCGCTTTCGCAAGGCCGCTAGCTCGTCGCGCGCCGTAGCCTGTGCCTCCACGAATGGGGCAGGCGCATAGCGTTCGAGCTGCTCGCTGACGATGGAGATGTAGCTGTCGCGCGACTCCACCAGCTTTCCCAGCTCGCGCTGACAGCGGGCGATGTAGAGCACATGCCCAGGGGCGTGGTAGTGCTTTTCGGCCTTCCGAAACAGCGCCATCGCTTCGTCGAACTTACCCGCCTTGAACCGCAGATAGCCCTTTTCTGCCAGCGGACGCGCCTCGTTCTTGGCTGCGCTCACATTCTTGCCAGCTCTGTCGCCCGCAGCTGTCGCCGCGGTAGTGCTCAGCGCTATCACCAACACGACGAGCATTTGGCTGAACCGCCCCGCCATCATCCATCAATACCCGAACTGGCCCCGCCCTGCGAAGCCCCTGCTCCGAGCGAGCTCATTTGTTGATGAAACAGAACCTAAATGATCCCAAAGCGCACCAGCGCACTGCGCGGTCCGAAAACAGGGCCTCGCAGCCGCGCTAGGGCTCGCCAATGTCCTTTTTCGGACTCGCTCACACCTCGGGCGGGCGGCTGCGGCGAGCGGGTCCGGGTTGGCGCGGCTCAATACCCGAAGTTGGGGACGGGGGTTCGTCCTTTGGACGGCCCAGCCGATGGGCGCGGGGTGGAGCTAGGTTCGCTCGATGACACGGCGCTTCCTGCTGGAGCGCCGCTGGCCCCTGGCCCTACCGCCGCGGTTATGGCTGCCGATGGATCAGCGAGATCGACAGGGATCTCGCCAGCGGTTGCGGACGTGGAATCGGGCGCGGCGAGGAGCTCGATTTGCGGGAGCACTGGAGCGAGGGGACGGAGGTTGTGGCGGCCGGTGGATTGTACTTGCACACCGAGGATTGCGACGCCCACTGCGAAGAGCGCCCCGACCGAAATGGCGACCATCCGCCAAGGCGGAGCGCTGGGACGATTGTTGGTGTCGACATTGAGGCTGCCGGCATCGGTCAGCGTTCCCTCGGATGACGCCACCGCAGTGGCAGCCGTCTCCGTATCAAAGCTGGGCGCCGACACGGGCGGCTCGGGAAAGGAGCGCTCGCCCGACGACAACCCATCTGGCAAAGACCAGCGAGAGGACGAGTCCACGCGTCCGAGAACTTGAGCCAAGGCATCGGCCAGCGCGTGGGTGCTCTGAAAGCGCTCCGCCACATCACGGGCCAGCGCTTTTTGGAAGAAACTGTCGATCGCAGCAGGCAAGTCCGGCGCCAGAGCGCAGGCCGAGGGTAGCGGATCGCTACCAATTTTGAGCAACACGTCACCAAGAACACCACCCGTGAAGGGCAGCTCGCCGGTCAAACACCGAAAAGTCACCACGCCGAGCGACCAAACGTCTGCACGGTGATCGACCTTCTTCCAGTGACCGCGGACATGCTCGGGGCTCATGTAGTGGGGCGAGCCGAGCAGCACACCTGTTTGTGTAGCCGCGCCCACCGTCGGCACACCGACGAGCTTGGCAATGCCGAAGTCGAGGATCTTGACCTCTTCGTCCCGGTCGACCTGGGCGATGAAGATGTTGGCGGGTTTGAGGTCACGATGCACGATGCCAGCGGCGTGCGCATAATGGAGCCCACGGCCGGTTTGGCGGACGATCTGCAAGGTCACATCGGGCGAGAGCTTGCCAACCCGCTTCAGCCTGGCGTGCAGATCCTCGCCCTCGAGCGCTTCCATCACCATGTAGGCCTGCTTGCCTTCGACGCCGTGATCTTGCACCCGCGCCACATGTCGGGTGCGGAGCGTGGCCGCCGCCTGGGCCTCACGGGCAAAACGCTCGAGCGCACGCTCGTCCTTGGCCAGATCGGGGCGCAAGAACTTGATGGCCACCGGTGAGCCCAGCGTGCGATGGCGCGCGAGCCACACCGAGCCCATTCCCCCCGAGCCGATACGACGCTCGAGCACGAACTTGCCGTCAATCAGGGTTCCAGTTCGCAGCTCCATAGTAACAAGGTCAGTAGATCGTCAACGCATCGAGCCAGATGTCGAAGCCATCACCCCAGGTATCGGTATGTATCTCGACCCAGTCGATCTTGTCGAGCGACCCGCCCACGTCAGTTCGTTTCCAGCCGCCTCCTCCATTCAGCGGAATGGCAAGAAACACCCAGTCAATTCCGTGCAGCGGCAACAGCACCTCGCCGTTTTCGGGCTCGAAGCGAATAGTGCCATCAGCGGATGCGAGCACCACCACCGGCGAGCTCACCTGCCACCAGCCCTCGTTGGTGTTGCGAGCGCGCACGAAGAAGCCAATCGTGTCTTGGTTGTTTGCGCTGTGACCGAGGTCCTTGCTCTTGGGAGCCAACGCCTGCCACGCGAAGGCTGCGTCGGTCTTCATGTGCACCTGCTCGCCATCAATCCCGTTGGGCTCGTCGGTGAAGGTGGTCGTGCAGCTATTTTCGCAGACAAAGTCCCAACTGCTCGCCTTTTCCCCGATGCGTTTGCCTGAAGGGATGACCGCAACTTGCCGGTGTGCCATCGCCGCGAGTCGTCCATCGTCGGCCGTCACGTCGACATCAAACAAGCCCGCCGCGTCGAAGCTCACATCCAGCTTTGCGCCTAGCTCGACGCCGCCCGCCACCATCGGCGGCATGGTGCCATTGACGAACTTGGAGCCTGCAGGCTGAACCAACCATGAGAAGCTCAGTGGCGCGCCGGGGGTGGCGGGCTGCGAGCTCGAAGCGTCGAAGCTCACCTTGTCGCCCAGCAGCACCGGGCCGGGATCAGCAAGTGAGGCCTGAGGCGGAGTCCGACCACCGCCCGTACCGCAACCACCCACGATGCGCGACACCTCGACCTCCTTGCCAAAGATGTAAGCATCGTTGTGGGTAGGTGAGCAGTTCGACGCCAGCACCAAGAGACGCGTCGATGTCGCGAACAAGTCGGCTTCTTTGTTGAGGAACAGCTCGTTGCGCTGCACCACGATATGGCTCGAGTTGGCAAGCGCCCCCGACCAATGCTCCAGGTTGTGTCCAGCTTGATACTCGCGTCCTGACAACAGGATGCCCACCCTACCGCTCGACGACACGTCGTTGTCTTGGATGAGCGTGTGACGATCTTCGCCTATCTGAATGGAGATGCCGTCGACGATGCTGCCACTGACCACGTTGTCAACGATGACTGCGTTGTCGGCTCCGCCCGTCCAGATCCCGAAATGACAGGCGTCGGCGGTATTGCCTTCGATGCGATGGTCATCGCACCAGCACTCGATGCCGTTGTGCGGACTGAAAGAGACCACGTTGTCTTTGATGATGTTGCCCGTTGGGCAGCCCGACAGCCCCCGCGAGAAGATGCCGTTGCCGCCGTACGTCGTGTCGTTGCCAACAATCGTGTTGTTGGTCGATCCTTGCTCGATGAGGATCCCGGCCGAGTCGTAGGTGGTCACGCCGTACCAATTGTCCGGATAGGACAGTGCCGGCCGGATGGCCCAAGACATGGCGTTGTCCTGAACGGTGCTGTCGTGGGTATCGAGCAGTAGCGCTGCGGTATTGCTGCAGTAATCCGCAGTGTTGTCGCTGACTTGCACCGCGCTGCTGCTCACCAGCTCGATGCCGTTCCAGTTGCGTGCGAAGCTGCTCGATTCGACTGTCGCGTCGCTGACCTGCTCGAGACGTATCCCGCCGCCAAAGACCTCATAGACCCACTCGGCGCTCGGATCGGTGAAATTGTCGTCGAAGTGTCCGTCGCTGAGCGTCAGGGTCGAAGCGCCTTTGGCGAGCAAACCGTAGCGGTAGCCGCGCGCACCGCAGCCCTTGATGGTCACGCCCTCGAAGGCGCCAACGCGAATCCCCACAGTCGGGTCGTCCGGATCGAGCCCCACGCTGCCCTGGCCGTCGAGCATGGTGGAGAGGCATTGCAGCGTCACGCCACCAGCCGCAATCTCCAAGGCTGCTTCGCCCGAGCTGACCGGTATGGCGAAGGTTCCAGCGCACAGCGTGGTGTCTTCGGTGATGACCATTGCCGGCTCGGGATCGACACAAGGGATCGGCTTGTCGACCGGCGGCAGATCGAACTGGAAATCGCCCACCCCGGAAACGGAATTGCACCCGAGCCCCCCCGCCGCAATAGCGAGCACAGTCAACAGCGCGAAGCGTCGTGCACGAGCCATCAGTTCAACAAGCCCTCATTGTATGTCATCGGACCGTGAAGCTGTCGGCTAGATCGAAACCAGATCTGGCACGTATGCATCGCGGGGCCGCATTCCGGCTCCTTGGGTGTGCTGTAAACCACCAGCAGGCGCAGCGAGCCTGCCGGCCGTTGGTGGCGTGCGTGCTCACGTGCTCTTACCGGAGGTGATGTTGTGAACAGGATTAGGCCGTTGATGTTGATTGCAGCTACGGGGCTGCTGCTTTTTGCCTCGAACGCTGCGGCCGAGGATGACTGTAGCAAGCTCGACAAGGGCCTGCGCGCCAGTTGCACAGCCGAATGTAGCAAGCTCACAGTGGCCACGAAGAAGCGCGCCTGCATCGAGAAGCTCGTCAAGAAGCACGAGCGCCGAACCAAGGCCAAAACCAAGTCCCAGACGAAGAGCAACATTCGGACGACAAATAGCGACGAAGGCTACGGCTACGACTTCGGCGACGACCTACTCGAAGCCGGCGGAGTAGGCGCTAACGCCGCCCTAATCCGGGTCATCAAGCCCCAGGTGCGCAGGACGCTCATCCGACCGCGCACCAACTTCGTGCCCGAAATGCTCAAGTCCGTCGAGCAGATCTAGCTACTTTTTGGTGCGTTCGTAGCCCGGCAGCTGCGCCGGCTTGGGGGGCCGCTTCAGGTAGGTGATCTTGTCGGCAGTCAGGATGCCGTAGCGAGGATCGGCCGAGCTGCCGCTGGTCGACTTGGTATAGGTCATGCCGTAGCGGCCCGTAACGCGGACGTGTGCGCCAACTGCGGGAATGGGGTTCGGCAGATTCATGCCGAAGAACTCATCCATCAATTGGACTTTCTCGCCAGGTTTGGCGTTGTCGATGGCGTGCATGACCTCCACGACCTGGGCCCAATTCGACGCCCAGCCCATCACCTTGATGGCCACGTGCCGCTCGTCCTTGTTATCAGCGATGTAGATGGTCGGCACCGGCGCGACGCAGTCGGGTGGGTCTGCCTTGCCGGTGCGATGAACTGCGCAGCGCGGTACACGGTCGAAGTTGGTGGCTACGACATGACCGACGATGTCGATGGCCTTGCCGCTCACCTCTGGGCGATGGAACTGGTTGCGCAAATGGTGGCTCGCGCCCCAAACCGTGAAGGCGTCGCCTTGTCGAATCGGCAGGGCGGGCACCACAATCATCGGCAAGCTCGGGCCACCGCTCGAAGGCGGCGCGATGGAGCACTTGCTGCGTTTCAGAGGCGGCCGCTTCATCGTCGGCGCCTTGGAAGCCTTGAAGCAATCGGGGCAGCTGCCGAGCTTCTTGATGGTAACCGTCGCCATCTCACATGGTGCACCATTCCTAGCGTCCACGGGTGGCTTGCAGGCCTTGGCGACAAACCCCTCGAGCATCTTTCGAGCCTTGTCGCGCGGGGGCACAGCGAGCTTGGTGTAGGACATGCCGAGATTGAACCGAAGCACGGCGTTGTCCTTCTTGAGAGCGAGCGCCGCTTCGAGCTCGGCCACACTGAGGTCGAAACGATCCGCGTCGCCATAAATGGTGGCGAGCAGTAGATGAATGTTGGTCCTGCGCTCCGGCGTGACCAGTCGCGCGGCCTCCTTCAGCACCGCTTCGGCTTGCCCATACAAGTCCAAGTTCATCAGAAGATCTGCCAGCCGCACGTAGGCAAACGACAGCTCGGGCCGGCGATGAATGGCCGCTATGAACGCGTCGACCGCCCCTTGCTCATTGCCAGCTTCCAGACGCTCGGCTGACATGTCCATGATGCACTTGATGGCCTTCATCTTGTCGCCAAGGCAGTCCTTTGCCGCCTGGGCGTCAGGTGCAAAGCTCGGACAGCGTGCTTCCTGAACCACGCTGGCGGTCGCGGCTGCGGTTGTCGTAGCGGTGGCGACGGCGGGGCCAGGCGTGTCCGTTGCGCCGCACCCGAGCGCAACCGACACCAATGCCAATCCTGCGAGGCGAGCCAGAGTCGAGGGCGAAGCTGCTTGTGAAAACATGCCCCTGACTGAGCACAGCCATCAAATGGCGTCCAGCATCCAGACGCAGCGGAGTGGCT
Organism: uncultured Polyangiaceae bacterium; assembly: GCA_964599485.1. GTDB lineage: Bacteria > Myxococcota_A > Polyangia > Polyangiales > Polyangiaceae > JAPYTK01. The sequence goes on along the minus strand of CAZRGL010000002.1, from coordinate 23,611 downwards.
ATTGGGCGTTGCCTATACTGAGGAGCAGGGTCTTGAGCTCGGCGTATTTGGCCGGGTCGCTCAGGTCGTTCACGGTGAGATTGTAGACGGCGACGGTTCGGTTTTCGTCATCGAGGATGACCACGTCGCGGTAGGACACGTTCCAGGCCTGCCAGACTTGATCCATGGGACCTTCGTCGAGCCAAGGCAGGTCGCGATTCATGGTGAAGGCGGGGCTACCGCTTTGGTGCTGATCCTGGTTCACGCCAACGATCTGAATGGCCACCTTCGCAGGCGCAGCGTTGATTTCCTTCTGCATTTGGTCGAGGTATCCAAACTGGACACCGCAATAGCCTCAGGTTGCGTGCCCGAAGTACCAACCTGACACTTGCTTGAGGTAGTCGCGCGGCGAGACCATCAGCTGATAGGTCAATGAGGTGGCGTTGACGTCGGGCAGATGAAAGTCTGGCACGACCGGCGCCTGACCCTGCCCGCCGGCTCCGCCCATGGAGCCTCCTCCGACGGCGTTGCCCCCTGCCCCGCCGGTCGCTGACCCGCCGGTCGCTGACCCGCCGGTCGCTGACCCGCCGGTCGCTGATCCACCGGTTGCGGCCCCGCCGGTGGCCGTGCTTCCGCCAGCGCTGTTACCACCGCCGCCAGCATCGCTTCCACCGCTGGCCGACGACGTGCTGCTGCCGGAGCTCGACACGGTGTTGCCAGGCGGTCCGCCCGCCGGAGCACGAACCTTGTTCTCGCAACCGAGCAGCCCACAAAGAGCCAACGCGAAGACGCACGAGACCAACAGCACAGTTGGCTGGCGTTCGCCAGACGGGCACGCAACAAGCAAGCTCACGCCCATGATCTTGGGACATCTCGAGTCGATGCACAAGTTTCGCAAAGCAGCCCCTCAGCGGAGCGCGGCAGCCAACAGTGCTTCACGCATCTTCGCCGCAGAGCTGTAGCGGTCGGCGGGGCGTCGGGCCAGGCCCCGCTCGATCACAGCGGCCAACGCAGAATCCACTGTCCGATCTCGCTTCCTCAGCGGCACGATTTCGTCTTCGAGCAGCGCCAAGAAGGGATCGCGGCCCGCATCGAGCGCGTAGGGCAATTCACCGCAGAGCATCCGGTAGCCGACCGCCGCAACAGCGTACAGATCCGACCTCGGATCGACGCCGCGAAAGTCGATGATCTGCTCAGGGGCCTTGTAGCCGAGCGACTCGTCCACTTCGTCCAGGCGCGCAAAACCGCTCGCGCCGGTCAGCTCGTAGGTCTGCGCCAGGCCGAAATCGGCCAGCTTGACAGCGAGGCCGCCCGACGCTTCGCCCCGATCGGGAGCGAGCAGAATGTTGGCGGGCTTGATGTTCTGATGAACCATCGCGCGCCCGTGGGCATAGTCGAGCCCTTCGAGGAGCTGGGCTGCAATCAGCACGACCTTGTGAGCTGGGAGCTTGTTCTGATTGGCGATGAGTTTCGAGAGCGCCTGTCCATCGATGTGCTCCATCACGACGCAGAACACCCCCTCGCGCGGCTGCTCGACGCCGTAGACGCGCACGATGCGCGGGTGGTCGAGGCGCGCTTGCGCTCTGGATTGTTCGAGGAACTGGTTGCGCACCTTAGCCGACAAGGCCGCATTCGGCATGACGAGCTTGATCGCCCGCTGCGCGCCGGCACCGTCCTCGGCCAGATACACGCTTCCCATGCTGCCGCGACCGAGCTCACGAACCACACGATAACCCTGCGGCAAGATCGGCTGGCCGCGCAGGTTCTCCTGGCAACCTTGGCAAATGAAGGTCACGGACTCCGAGCTCGAGCGCGCCCGTTCGCGTTCGGCATGTTTGCCACACTTCAGACAACAGACCTGCTCGCGCGACTCGTTTGCCTCAGCGGCAGCCGACTCGTCCACGCCGTCGTCGATGGTCACCCGGAGCTTCGTTTCGCCCCCGATGATGATGTCGCCATGCTCGAGCGTGGCCTCCTCGACCTTGTTCTTGCGACTGTTGACGCTGGTGCCGTTGGTGCTGTGTAAATCGACCAGGTAGACGTTGGGCGGATTGACCTCGACGAAGAAATGATGCCGCGAAAAGAAGCGATCTCGTGAGACGCACAGATGCGCCGCTGGCGTCCGCCCCACCAGAAAGCGATCCCGTTGCTCGTAGGCGAATTCGCGGCCCAAATTGGGCCCTTCGATGACTGTGAGCGTGACCTTCACGCCGTCCTCCCTGCGTCCGTCCACAAGCTGATGTCGCTACCCATTGCCCGCAAGGTCTCGCTCTCGAGCGGCACGAAGCCGGCGCGCGCGTCGGCGTCGAGCGCCTCGTGAGCAGCTGAAGAGAGCACCAACTGGCCCGCCGTCTCTCGATGCTCAGCAAGCACACCGCGAAGCATCTCGAGCACATGCAAGCCGACGCCGCGAGGATTGCCTTGTTCGTCGAGCTGCACCCGGCCCCGATGCACCAAGCGTCGCAGCCCTTTGCCATCCAAGCTGTCATGGCGCCGCGCGATGGCCAGAGCAGCGCGCAAGGTCGCAGCGAGAACGACGACGCGGCCCTCACACGCATCCACATGGCGCACCTGGGCAGCTTGCGCGCCGATGCACACCTTGGCGACCAACGCATGAAGCTTGGCCTCGTCGGCATCCACCCCCTCCGGCAGCTCGAGCGCCAACATGGCCACGTCGTTTCGTGCTGAGCCTCGCATGCTGGCGTGCATGCTCGCTCCCATGCTGGCATCCGACCGGCCAGCACTAGGCTGGGACCGATCGAGCAGCTTGCCGACCTCTTCGTCGACCAAACGCTCGACCATGCGCGCCCCGAAGCGCAGATCGCCCAAACGTTCGAGCACACGCTGTTGGAAACCATCCGGCAACTGCAGCGCCACGCCTTGCGCTTGCAGTCGCTGCAGGGCGCTGTTGCAACATTTGTTCACGATGGCTTTCGCCGCCTCGGGCGAAAGCGACGAGAAGGTCACCACGGCGCCGATTCGACCGACTAGCTCGGGGCGCAGCTGTTTGGCGAGCTCGCTGCGCGCCGCGCTGTCATCCTCGACCTGTTCCTCGGCCTCTTCCGACTGCGCGCCCTTCTTGGGCAATGCGAAGCCCAGCTGCTTGGCTTTGCGCGCAACCGGGCCAGACTGCAGCAGGTTGGAGGTCATGACGATGACCGCTTCGTGAAAGGAAGCAACACGGCCGTGCGAGTCGGTCAGCCGCCCCTCGTCGAGAATCTGCAGCAACACCAGCAGCACGTCGGGATGGGCTTTTTCGATTTCGTCGAAGAGCACGACCCGCGCCCCTTGCCGGAGCATGGGACCCGTCAGCTGCCCTTCCTCGTCGTGACCGATGTAGCCCGGCGGTGCCCCAATCAGCCGCGAGACGGCCCAGCGGCTCTCGTATTCCGACATGTCGATCCGCAGAACCCGATCGCGGTCCCCGAACAAGAACTCGGAAACGACCTTGGCGGTCTCGGTCTTGCCGACACCGGTCGGTCCCGCAAACAGGAACGAAGCGATGGGACGTTTCGGATCCTTGAGTCCGCCGTAAGCGCGCTTGAGCTGCCGGGCCACCACACCCATCGCCGCGTCTTGCCCGAAGAGGCGCGCGGTGAGGTAGCTCAGCAGCTCGCCCACCCGCTCCCGTGCTTCGCGCACATCGCGGCCGATCAACTCGATGTCCACATCGCACATGTCGGCCACGAGCTTGACGATGTGATCACGCCGAAGCGTACTACCGTCGCCCGGGGTGGGCGTGAGCGGCACCAGCAGACGGGCGCAGGCGCGATCGATCAGATCGATTGCTTTGTCGGGCAAGTACCGCCCCGGAATGTAGCGCTTGGAAAGCGTTGCCGCGGCCTCGAAGGCCTCATCGACGATTTGCACTTGGTAGTGCTTCTCGAAGGAAGGGCGCAGCCCCTGGAGAATCTCGATGGTGTGCCCGACCGAAGGCTCTTTGACGTCGATGACGATGAATCTGCGTTCGAAGGCAGCGTCGCGGGCGATGTACTTCTGGTACTCCTCGGTCGTAGTGGCGCCGATGAGCCGCATGCTGCCGCGCGACAGCGCCGGCTTGAGCAAATCCGCAGCATCGGTGGCGCTACCGCTAGTCGCACCGGCGCCCATGGCCGTGTGCAGCTCGTCCATGAAGATGACCAGCTCTGGATCATCCTCGGCAATCCTGATGACTTCCTGCAGTCGCTCTTCGAACTGGCCGCGATATTTGGTGCCTGCGACCAGCGCGCCCATCGACATCTCGACGATACGCTTGTCGGCAAAACGATCACCCAGTCCACCAGTTGCCATTTGCAAGGCCAGCCCTTCGACGATGGCGGTCTTGCCTACGCCGGGCGGACCGATGAGAACCGCGTTGGCTTTGCGCCGCGCCACGAGTGCTTGTGCGAGCTGCTGCACCTCACGCTTTCGCCCGATGACCGGATCGAGCTTGCCAGCTATGGCCAGCGCGGTGAGATTGCGCCCCATTCGCCGAATGATGTCGCCGTTTTTCGGCGGCTCACTGCTGCGGCGCTTGTTGCTACGGGGCTGCTCGCTACGGGGTCGCTCGCTGCTGGGACGCTTCTGTTTTTCGCGGCCGGATTTCTTGCTCGCCCGTTTCTTGCGTTGCGCTTTGTGTCCGCGCTGCAAATTGCGTCGCGCTTCGTCGCGCTCGCGATCGGGAAAACAATCGATGACTACGGCCGCAAAGGAGCACTTGCTCCCTGCCCGCTCGGCCAATGCCTCACAAGCGTCGTCTGCAAAATGGTGCTCAGCCAGCGCAGCAAGCATGTCGCGATCGCTCACTGCATCCCACAGCCCATCCGAGCAGAGCAGCACGCGATCATCCGGAAACAGCCGCATGTGCGTCACCGTTGGAGGCGTCAGCGGACCGGCCCGCAAGCCCTTGCTCACCCGCCCGCGCAGCGGATGCTTGCGCCCATCCTCCGCCGACAAATGCCCGCCCTCGACCATATCGCAAACCGCGCTGTGATCGCGACTGAGGCAGACCATGCTCATGGCCGTCTCGATCGGCTTGACCGAGCCGACCTGAACAGGGGGACAGAAGAGCGGTGCCGGCGGTTTCGGAAGACCCCGGCGCCTGTTCGTCTTGCGCGCGATGTATACGCGCACATTGCCGAGATGACCGACCACCAACGTGCCGGTCCGGTCAATCTGAGCCGCGATGAAGCTCGCGCCAGCGCCTTCATCCTCACTCTGCGTGCAAGCGGCTTGGTGGGCAGACGCGAAGGCTTTCTCGACCGAGCCCTCGGCCAGGAGCGTCTTCAACGCCGGTTCGACTGCAGCCCGAGCCATGGCCTCCCCTGCCGCTCCGCCGGTCCCATCCGCAAGCACCGCGACGCCGCCTTCCTCATCAAAGCGTGCGATCTGGCCCGCGGCCCCCCCTTTCTCGCTGGCGGCGATCCTCAAGTAGGCACTCATGTTCGCCAAGGGTTGGCGAAACTCGAGCTGGCGTCTACTAGACCGATAACAAGGCACAATCCTGCGCCCCAGACTGGTAGAACCACCAACGGAGCGCGCTTGATGACCGAACCCCAAATCGTGCACGCCATGGCGGCCCACAAGCAGGGCAGTAGCTCCCACTCGGAAGCGTTTCGTCACCTGGTGCAGCACCCGAGCTGGCACGTGCCCAGCCGTATCGCCGCCGATGGGTCGTCGGGGCTGTGGATGTTCCCCGGCTCGGCGGGCGAGTGGTGGGTGTGCGCCTTCTCCAGCAAACAGGCCATGGATGCGTACGCACAGGCCAACAAGCTGACCATTGGCGACAACTTCTTCGTCACGGCGGGCGGATCCTTAGCCCGTAACATCCCGGGCGGAGCGCGCGGCGTGGGCCTCGATTTGGCCAGTCCCCATGGCATGGCGCTCTACGCTCAGGATCTGCCTTTGCTTGCGGAATTCGGCCAGGCGGTGCGAGTCGAAGAGATTCTGCAAGGCAACTCCAAGCGCGACAATCAGTTCGAGCTGCTGCGCAACTACCCGGGCTACCGCTTCTGCTGGCAGGGCAGTCAGCTGATGATGGCGCCCGACAACCAGGGCCGCCGCCTCGCCGCCGTGTTCACCGCCGAGGACACCTACCAGGCTTTTCGCGCCCGGCATGGCGCCTCGGTTCCGCCGCACACCAAAGTGGACGGCAAGACGCTGTTCGAGCAGTTACGCATCGCGCCCATCGACGGGATCGTCTTCAACTGTGCCGGTCCCATCCCGCCCAAGGCGGTAGCGCATGCCTTCAGTGACGCGACGCTCAAGGGGGTGGACAGACCAGCCTCCCAACCAGCCAACAGCGCGCCCGTCCAGCAACCGGGTGGCCCCATTTCCATCGGCTCCCTCAAACCAGACGCTGCCAAACCCGACACCGCCAAGCCTGACCCTGCCAAGCCTGACCCTGCCAGCATCGCGTCGGCAAGCTCCGCAGTCATCCACGATCAGCTGGCCACAGCCGCACCGGTAAGTCGAGCTGCGTTGAACAGCGCCGTGATCAGCGACTATCAGCCTCACATCCTGCGCCAAGATCATCCCAGCTTGACGGCTTCTGTGCTGACTCGACCGCTCGCCCCACCCACCGATCCAACCCACCCAATCGTCAGCCCCATGGTTTGCTTGGCTGCCGAGACAGCCAACGGTCACCATCTTGCGACGGCAAAAACCTTGGGCACGCGCAGCTTCGACGAGCTCGTCGACCAAGGGGCACGCATGCTCGCCGAAAAGCAATCGCCGCGACTCGAAGTAGTTGGCGATCCGCCACGTGTGGCGAGCCTACACGGTGAGCACGCGACCGAGGCGTTGCTCGTGCCGAGCGCATTGAAGGTGTTGCACCAAAAGCTCGACTCGAAGGTCTTGCTCGTCGCGATCCCCGTTCGCGGGGTGGTGCTCGCTTGCAGCATGCAGAATGGGGCGGCCGTGGTGCGCTTGGCGAACAGTGCAGACAAGGTGTTCCGCGCCAGCGGTGATCAAGGCTTGTTTGCCCAACCGATGATGGTCCAAGACGGCAAGGTCATGGGTCGAGCGCGCGTCGAGCTAGAGGCGGACGAGGCCGAGCCAGACGACGCTGACGGCACGACCCAACCCTTGCGCGCCCGGTCACTGGCCGAATGCAGCGTCTATCTCAACCTTCGCAACTACCCAGTCCAGGGTCGCAAACAATCCATCACCACCGAGGAGGCCGACGTGGTGGTGCAGTACGAATGCCGCAATGAGGGCGCCGCAACCAGAACATTCACGTTTCGAATCAGCAAAGCCGACATGGCGGCAACGAGCGGCGATGGCCCCATCCAGTACAGCGCCGGAGATACGCCTTCGGAGCTGATCGACGCGGGGCAGTTCTTCAGTTTCGCCGAAGGATTCGCCAAACAGACGCCCGCGTCGCTGGACGGCCTCGACCGAGACGAAGGCATCGTGGCGCTCAACGTCATCGAGCGAGCGGCAGCGTTCATGGATGAGGTGATCAAGTTCATACCTGCTGGCCAAGAAACGATGCCAGATGACGCTTTCTTCACCGCAATGGGAAAAAGAGCCCGCGACGAGCAGCCCGCCGGACGTTGGTCGCGGACGCGCCTCAGTGCCATCGCCGGCGCCTACCGCAAGCTTGCTGACTCGTTTCGAAATCACGCCCATCAACGAGGCTGGCTCTATGGTTGAGCTGTTGTTCGCCTCAGTCTCGTCTGCTGGTCAGCGAGAGGCCGAATCATGATGAACGATCGCATCCTGTCGGCCAAGCTCGAGACCATGGGGATCAGCAGCCGAGCGCTGGTTTGGCGTTTGGCCCAATGGACCGCTTGGGCAGCCAGTTTCCACGGCCGTTCCGAGCTCGAGCTCAGCGGCGTTTGGTTTGCAAAAGCCGTACACCTGGGCGACGTCATCGGCGCCGAGCTTCCGCCGCTGTTCGAGCCCACGAGCGACCACGGCCGAGGGTCAGCTCTGGCGCTCAAGTACGTGCTCACGACGGCTGGCCCAGCATTGAAGCAGCCCGTCGCCAAGCTCGGCAATGATCACCTGGCGTTGCTCGAGTGCGCTCTCAAGCTCTGTTTCGTCGACGTCGTCGGCTCGGGCGGGGGTGAAATGCTCGACGCCATCGCCGAAGCGCTGCGCGGCAGTGCTGCGGCTGGCGGATTGCCCAAGTCGTTTCAGAAACGAATCGACGAAATCGTCGCCGAGGCAGGTCGCAACGCAAGCAAGCTGATCTTCGACGCGTACGGCGAAGCTTATGACTTCCTCAGGAAACAAGACCCTGTTGTCAGACGACAAGACGCTGTTTCGACCGGAGCGCCCAACCTCGAGGCCCAGGACGATGCTGCCTCAAGCCAGGCTGAGCGCGTACAGATACCAAGTGTAGATCTCACGGCCATCCCCGACAGCAACGCCGGCGCCCGCCTACTCATCAATCATCTGGCCCAGTGTCTGTCGACGCTATCGAGCGTGCGATGCAATCCAGAAATGCAGGTCGCAACCAAAGCGCAGTTGACTCTTGCCAACGAAATCACGACGGCCCTCGGCATCTCCTTGCCTGAATTCGCACCGCTGACGGGAGATCTCGGCAAGGATGTGAGCGACAGCTTGATGTACCCGGTCATGGAGCCAGGCAAGACGATCGCTGCCTCACTCGCCGAGCGGCATGGGCCGGCGCAGGGGGCCCTCTTCGAAGCGGTGGCAACGATGTTCTTGTGGTTGCTGGCGTACTCCCCGACGGAGCCCAAGAGGAGCGCTGAGTTCTACCCGAGGATGATTTCGGCACTCCCGAGCCACCTCTGGGGCGCGGTCGCGACCATCGAAGTGGGCTTACCCGATCGCGAAGCGTTCACCGATATGTCCGTGCGTCTACGTCGCGCGATTCGCACGCACCTCGAAACCGCCATCGGCATGGGTTGATGGACAAGCGACACAAGGACCAACCGACACTCAGCGACCTCGCGCTGGCCGAGCACGTGCTGGTGGGGGCCTTGCTCGAAGGCGTCCGCGAAGCCCACGAAGCCTTCGACGACGTAGCCGCCGCTATCGCCAGTCTGGATCGACGTATCGCTCGGCAGCTCGATCTCATCCTGCACCACCCCACCCTGCAGGCTCTCGAAGCGCGTTGGCGCGGGCTGCATTGGCTGAGCACTGTTGCAACCGAGGATCGCCGAGTTCGTGTCCAGATGCTGAGCATCTCGCAAGAAGATCTGCTGATGGACTTCGAGGACGCACCACGCATCGAAAGAGCCGGCTTGTACAGCCTTCTCCACACCGGTGAGTTCGGCAGTTTTGGCGGCACCCCCTTCGGCTTGGTCATGGCGGACTTCACCTTCGGTCCTTCCCCCCAAGACATGGGGCTGCTTTCCGAATGCTTCACTACAGCAGCAGCGGCCCACGCTCCTTTTGTGGCGACTGTGGACCCCGTTTTGGTTGGAGCCGAGCCGGTCCATGAACTGGGAGACGCCGGGGTCATCGGCGAACAACAACAGCTCGAAGTGCACGAAGCCGCCCGCGTGCGATGGCAAGCGCTGCGGCAGAAACCAGAGGCTCGTCATTGCGCTTTGGTTCTCGGCCGGGTGCTGCTGCGAATGCCCTACACCGCTGATGACGACGGGCACGACGAGCGCATTGACTGCCCAGAGGACCTGCTCTGGGGCAGCGCCATGCTTGCTGTGGGGATACGGTTGGCGGCGAGCTTCGAGGAGACAGGCTGGGGACTTCGGTTGCCGGGCGCGGTGCCCTTCGCTCCCGAATTGCAGGACATCACTCCGCTCGAAGCAGTGCTCGCTGACGAGCAACGTGCTGCCCTGGCGCACTTGGGCATCATGACACTGAAGCCCAGCACCGAAGGCGAAGGCGCGCTCGTGGCCGAGACACCCTGCCTGCTCGACCCCTCGACCGCTAACGATCCACGCAACGCCGAGCTGCCGAGCTTGTTGGTCGCAACGCGCATCGGGCAAATGATCAAAGTGTTGCACCGCGAGAACATCGGTTGCTGGAAGGACCGCTTCTCGGTGAGCACCGGGCTGCAGCGATGGCTCTCTGACTATGTTGTCGGCGCTCGCCAGCCAGGTGGGTTCGCCATCGGTTGGCGTCCCTTCTACGAAGCCCACATCGAGGTCCAGGACACGGGCCCGCGCGGCTATCGTTTCGAGCTCGCGCTCAAGCCCAACTGGGCCGAGCGCGGCGGCCCGCTCACCATCACCCTCGAAGGAAAGCTCCAAAAGGATTAGCCGCATGGCGGGGCCCGACACTGGCGACAAGAGCGGCTCGAGCAAGCAAATCGGCAGGCTGTCGCCCGATGAGCGCGCCGAGCACGAGCGCCGCCTCGGAAAACCCTTCGCCCTCGACGGGAGCTTCGGATCGCTATGGGCCATCGAGCTGCTACTGCGCACGGTTCGCCGGGTGCCGTCGTTCCGCCCGCTGGTCAGCTGGGCGCGCCCCTATTTGCGAAACCTGCTGACCCGCGGCTACCGCGAGTCAGGCTTCTCGCTACTCGATATCGACGAGCGCTTGATCAGCGTGCAAGAACCCGGCTTCGTCAGCAACTTGGACGAGGCATTCGGCCGTATGCTCAGCCAACAGCCGCCGACTGCGGCCCTGTCTCCGATCTTTGGCATGGCGCTCGCGCCTCGCTACGGCCTCGAAGCGGTCACACTCGGTCAACCTTGGCTCGATGATCGCATTCGCCATCGGCCTGCTGTCGAACGCATCATCGACTGGTTGGTAGCGGAGCATCTGCGGACGGCAATCGGCGACGACCGCGAGCTGGGTGCGGCCGGCTACGACGTCGTACGCACACTGCTGGCTCCAAGTTGTGGATACCTCGGTTCGGATGGCAGCGATCAGGTCAAGAAGGTGGAGGCCCTGCTGACACGGCAGCGCAACGATCGCGAGCAGGTGCTGCGTGGCTTGTGTGCGTCTCAGGACTTGTACATGGCCGTGATCGCTGGTCAGGCGTGCTCGGTATTGGGCGTGGTGCCGAGCACGGAGCAGGAGGCGCGAGGAGTTCGGCGCGCATTGCAGCATTTCCGGGATCTTCCTGGAGCCCGCGTCGAAGTGCTGCAGGCTGTCACCGAGCTGTTGCCCGCCAAAGAAAGCCCCGTCGAAGGCATCGACCACCCCGACTATGCACGGGCTGATGCCTGCGCGCGCGCAGGACAGATGCAGGCCGCTTGGGAGATCCTCGACGAGCTGATCACCCAGGCGCCCCAGCGCGCGGCATACTGGTGCTATCGGGGCCACGTGGCCGAGCGAATCGGACGCGACAGCGAGCAAAGCTACGAGGACTACGACCGGGCCATCAGCTTGCAACCGGACTACTGGCAAGCGCTGATCAATCGAGGCGTACTGCTGTCACGCAACAGGCGGTATGACGACGCGGATCGCGACTTCATGCTGGTTTGCGTGCTCAGGCCCGACTGCGGTGACACCCGCAACAACCTGCTGCTGAACTACTTGTTCCGCCGTCGGGAGCAGCTGGGTTTTGGTCCAGAAGCGGGGCGGGAGGCCAGCGCCGACCGAGCGGCTGAGCACAGAGCAAGGAAACGAGCGCGGGCCGCAGAAGAGACACGCCCCCCCAAGAACGCTGCCGAACCAGCTGCTGAACACGAGAAACGAAAAGACGCCGCCCAACCCCGAGCGTTAGAGCCCCCCAAAGAACAGGCTCCGTCATCGTCGCTCGGCAGCGCCGGCGGCGGAGCAGGCCGCAAGCAAATCGTCGACGACGACGGGGGCGACTGGCATCTATACGAAGTCATCGAGCCGCTTGGCGCCGGCGGGATGGGCAAGGTGTACCGCGTGCACCACCTTGGTTGGGGGATCGACCTGGCACTGAAGATCCCGCGCGTCGAGCTGCTCGAGCGAGGCGGGGTGGAAGGTTTCGTCGAAGAGGCCGAAGCGTGGTCCCGGCTGGGCGTCTATCCGCACACGGTCGACTGCTACTACGTGCGCATGCGCTCTGGCGCACCTTGGCTTTTCGCCGAGCTGGTCGACGGCGGAAGCCTGGCTGATTGGATCGACAAAGGCAAATTCCGGCGGGCCAAGAGCAAGACCGACCAGCAGCTGCTGGCCTCGATGATCGATGTTGCGTTGCAGATGAGCTACGGGCTGCATCACGCGCACCGCCACGGCCTCATTCATCAGGACATGAAGCCGGCCAACGTGATGCTCACCAAGACTGGCATCGCCAAGGTGACCGACTTCGGCTTGGCGAAAACCACGCGTCTGGCAGAACCGGCAGCCGAGTCGAGCAAGGGCGGCCGTCACAAGACGCTGATGGCCGGCTATGCGGGCATGACGCCGGTTTTCTGCTCGCCAGAGCAAGCCGCAGCGGCCCGAAAGAAGGACGTCGAGCTGACCCGGCGCACGGACGTTTGGTCCTGGGCTGTGACGGTCCTTCACATGTTCACCGGCGAGATTCGCTGGATGAGCGGCGTGCTCGCGCCACATGCGCTGCGCCAATACCTCGATGACGGCGGCTGGGACGAGCGCATCCCAATGATGCCGCCGCGGCTGGTGGGGCTGCTCCAGCATTGTTTTGCGCGGGACCCCAACGAACGACCAACCGACATGTTGGAGATCGCTGCCACACTCCGCAGCATCTACGTCGAGCTCAGCGGTGCGCGTCAGGCGCGACCCGATCCAGCAGCCCACGAGGAGCAAGCGGTGGTGCACAACAACCGTGGCGCATCGATGCTCGACATCGGACGCAACAGCGAAGCCCTATCAGCGTGGAAACAAGCACTCGATGCCGAGCCGCATCATCTCGAGGCGAGCTACAACTTGGCCCTGATCGAATGGCGAAACGGCGACATCACTGACGAGCAAGCGGTGGAGCGGATGCGTGCGGCAACCAGCTCGCACGCAATGGAGTGGCGCGCCCATTTGATGCAAGCTTGGCTTCATTACGAACGCGCCGACCGCAAGCGAGCCCAAGCATGTTGTGTGCGGGCCTTGACGGGCACGGCGCGCACCGAGGCAACCATGAAGCGGGTGGCAGGGCCCTATCATGGGACCAAAGCTGGCTTCCAGCTCGAGCGTCTGACCGAGCTGCCCAGCCCGCCTCACGCACTTTCGACCAGCCGCGACGAGCGTGTCGTGGCCAGCGCGCACCATGATGGCGTACGGGTCTGGATGCTGGCCGGTGGCACCAGTCTGCAGGGCGCCAAGATCAACGCACAGCACGTCGCCTTGAGCACGAACGGCTCGGTAGCAGCAGCAGCCAACGCTGAGTCCATCATCGTGTGGAAGACCGCGGCAACCGATTCGCAGCGCATCAACATGCCCGGTGTAACCGGATTGGCGCTGTGCAACGAGCACCAACTGGCTGCTGCGGTCGGTAAGCGCATCGTGCTGATCGACGTAGACACCGGTCAGAACCAGGACCTCGGCACGCACGGCGGACGGGTCAACAGCGTGACCGCAATGGCCGATGGCCGCCTGCTGGCCAGCGCGAGTGACGACGCCACGGTGACGCTGCGACTGCTCGACGGCAAAGTAACCCGAACGCTACGCCATGAGTTGGCCGTAGACTGGGTGGCGCTGACCGCGGACGCGCGTCGCGCTGTGTCGGGCGGATGGGACGCCGAGCGATCCCACTACCGGTTGAGCATCTGGGACGCAGTCAGCGGATCGTTGGTGCGCCGCCTCGAAGAACCAGCGCCGCGCCGGGCTGTCATGAGTGACGACGGTCGTCACGTCCTTTCCTGGTCCAGCAGCGGCACGCTGCGGCTGTGGCACGTGGACAGCGGCCGCTGTTTGCGGACGGCCGCGCCGCTCGACGATGTGCATGCAATCGCCTGCGCAGATGCCGATCCTGTGCTGGTGGCCGCCGGCGGACATCTGCACCTCGTCCAGGTCCTGCACGACGCCCCGGCTGCGCCCATCATGGTGGCACGACCGCGCCATAGTGATGTCCTCGAGCTGCAGCACCAACGTTTCCGTGCTGCGCTCGGACGTACCGAAGGCGCCCTGAAGCTAGGCGACTTGCCAGGGGCGCTGCTCTATCTGGCCGAGACCACTGCCGTACCTGGTTATCGCCGCCACCGCGACGCCCAAGCGCTTGCCACCCGCATTGCCCATCGCACGACTCGAGGCGTGTTGCGCAGCAGCTGGGCGGGGCGCTCGATTCGCGATCTCGGCGGCCCGGTTCAAGCGGTGGGCCTGGCGCCTGATGGCGATTCGGTCACGAGTGTGATGTACGACGCCGGTCGCAACCTGATTGAGGTCCGTCGTCACGACACGATGGAAGGCAAACAGAGGGCGGTGATGCACGTCGTCGAGCCGAAGCGCCCCTTCGAAGCGGCCGCGATCGCTGCCGATGCAAGCGTCGTGGCCACTGCATGCGGCGGCAATGTGCGCATCTGGCGTATCGATCAGGGCCACAGCCAGCTGTTGGCTGGCAAGCGACACCCAAGCGCGCTGAGGTGGTCACGCGACGGACGGTTGCTATTCGTCGCCGGCCAAATGGGGATCACCATCTGGGATACCGCCGCCGAACGCTGGCTCGATCCTGTTGGTTGCGGCGCCGTCCAAGCGATGGCCCCCGCCGCGGAGGCCGACGCGATGGCTGTTGTTGCTGGCGACGGAGCGCTATCGCTTTGGGTGCTCGGCGCGCGCCAAGAGCTGCGGCAGCTCAGCGACGCAGCGGCCGATGTCGAGCAGCTGCGGATCACCCCTAGTGCTTCCATGACCGCAATGCTGGACGGCAACAGCACACTCATCACGATCGACGCTGAAGCGGGCGTTGTGAAAGGCGATCTTACCATCGAGCGAGCCAGCACCCTGGCGCTGAGCGACGACGGCGGCTTGGTCGCGATCGGCGACAGTCGAGGCGGGGTGCACCTGCACGCCCTGAACACCCCGGGCAAGTTGGTGCGCCTCGGCAGCCACAACAATGTGATCTTGTCACTGGCGTTTACTCCCGACGGACGTCTGCTCGCCTCAGGCGGACGGGACGGCGACTTGAGGCTGTGGCACGTCGAGCACGAGCGCGTCTTGCCATCGGACACCTCGCTGCGCCGCGCCGCGCCCTGGCTGAAGCTGTTCTTGCGCGCGCAGCGTCCCGCTGAGCACGACCCGCTCATCCGCATTGGCATCCCGAGCTGGACGAACGCGGAGTTGGAACACCTCGGCCGCCGCCTGGGCTGGCTGGGCTTCGGAAGGCACACACCCAAGCAGCTCGAAGATGCGCTGCAACGTCTGCTCGATCCGAAAGCCTTCGCCGAGCAGCCGGAACAACCCGGCAGCACCGTCCTGCAATTGCGTGAAGAGGCCACAGACCGAATCTTCGAGGTTGGCGCCGGACCGCGCCGATTGATCGGCCGCGCACAGGATTGCGACATAGTCCTTCGCAGACCGCTAGTGGCGCACCATCACGCTATGTTGTCGGTGGATGAACGCGGCGCCAAGGTCATCGACGCCGGTAGCAGGATTGGCATCGAGCTAGACGGTCAACCCGTCCGGGGGGAGGCAACCCTCGAGGACGGAGCCATGTTGCGCATCGGGATTACGCGCTTGCTGGTCAAGTTGCAGCACCAACGAGCAGCCGCCCCGCCCCGCGCCTTCGAACTGAGCCGCCTACCAATGCGGTTGCAACTCGAGCAACACCGCGCCGGACAATCACTCGGTAGGCGCGAGCCGTTGCCATTGAGTCTTCTGGTGCTCGGCGCCATCGATACGGCCCACAGCGGCGCAGCCGCCACCGAGCAGCCACTCGTGGTCACCGACGTCGACAGCGCAATGGCCACCCTGAAGCCACAACTGCAGTTCTCAATGCCGGCAAACGAAGCGCTCGCGCTACCTGCGAGCAACGAGCTCTTTGCGCCAACCTGTCTTGCAGACTTGGCCCCCGGCAAGCTGGCCCAGCAACTCGGCGACACGGCCAAGATGTACTTCAGCTACATCGGCCTCGGCTGGTGGGAGACCATCATCGACGACTTCGCCACCCAGCTTGCCGCACTATTGCCGCGGCTGGGCGACAAGCTGCGAGCTGGCCAGCCAGCGGGCTCAACGGCGCTGAGCGCTGCCAACGAGATCGCCGAAGTGTACGGACGCGCAATCATTAGCCGCCTGGTGCCAACCGATCACCCGGCCTACGCCGTAGCGCGCGGCACCCTCGCAGGCATGTTGCACGTGCTCGTTTCCCACGGCCGCAACAAGATCGACCGCGAAGAAGTCGTCTGGGCCAAGCAGACGATCGCCCGAGGCGTAGCCAAAGCACTCGATCAGATCCTGTTCGATCCCCGCATGCGCCAACATGAGCGCTGCTGGCGATCATTGGCAAGCCTTCAGGCCGCAATGCCCGACGCTGATTGTCGCCTCCATCTCTTGGCTTGCGGGAGCAAAGGGCCAGCCGCTGTCATAAACAACGGGGCCCTGCGCCGGGCGCTGATGCAGGCCTACGCCCAATCAACTCCCTATGGCGCCATCGTCATGGCCGATCCGATCGATGATCCCGCCTTGCTCACGGCGGCCGCCACCATTGCCCGCCAGAGCCAAGCCGGGCTCATCGCCGGAACGACACCCGAAGCCCGCCGACTGTTGCAGACTGCGCCATCAAACGGTTGGCGCGCCTTCTTCGCCGATCCTGCCAGCAGCCATGTCGCCCTGCTTGGCGAGCAGCTCAGCCTGCGCGAGCCCTACGCCATCGAAGAGAAAATGCCCTACGTCGAAGGCGCCGTCAGTGGACGACAACCTGCGCCAATCCAGAGCAGCGGGGCGATTGCAGCAGCGCAATCGCTGCTGCGCGGGTTCGAGAGCAGAGGGCTGATGGCGCTCGACATCGACCAGATCGCCACAGAAGCCGACACGCGCAGCGGCGCGCGCTCGTTCAGGTCCACCTTCCCAATGGGCCGGTTGGCGCAACATCTTCGATTGATGCACCTCGGCTCGAGTCGCCGGGACGATACCGACGCTTGCCGCGCCTGGTTGCAATACTGGCTCGACACGTTCACCAAACAACTCTCGGACGCGAGCGGAACCCAGCTGCGCGGCGCCTTGCAGCTCACCGAGCAGGACCAACACTGGCTCCGTTGCGATCTCTGGCTCGGCCCTCAAGACAACCCCGCAGCCGCAGCTTCCTCCTGCATGTGGCTGCGGCGCACGACCCAGGGCTGACCGCGCGCTGGTTTGCTTGGGCCGAGGCAGACTGCTCCGACAACGACTGTCCTTTCAAGTTGTGAGCAACTCGAGGCTCAGCCCGATTATCGCTCTTGGCGGGCGAGGAGCTTGACGACGTCGGCGACTTTTCTCTTCAAGTAACCGGTCTCGGCAGCGCGCCAGTGTCGTCCGCCCTTTGGCGTCGGTTCGGAAAGGGTGAACACCGTGACTACTCCGCCAGCACCTGGGCGGGAGTCACGTAGATACGTCTCGACCCGGTCCCCTGCGCGCACACGCCCTGAGCCTTTGAGCACCCGGTCGATCTTCAGAGTGGCTCGGCCGTCGCGTTCTAAGGACTGCACCAGCGCAGTCACGACGATGGAGCTGCGGGCGAGCACCGCTTCGTGAGCCAGGCGCCCGAGCATCTTCTCTGAGAACGCTACAACGTCATGTTCGCGATTGCTTGCGCCTCTTCCGTCGAAACGAAGACGGCGGGCGCTCGGCCACTTCACGTTGGGCCCGGTGTGTGCTTCGAGATCGAAGGGGCCGTGGCGCGCCCGAAGCTTCGCGAGCTCATTACGCTCCGCCTCGGTCATGGCCAGCAGCGTGTAGAGGTTGCCGCCACGGTTACGCCGCGCGTAACCATCGCCCGTGAGCAGCAGCCGGTCTAGCCGCTTGCTCGCACCCCCGATGGTTACCCAGTCCAAATGCAGCGCAGTGCCGTCGGTCAGCCGCATCGCGAACCTGTCATCGGAGCATCCAGCAAGCAGTAGCAACGACAACAACACCCACAGTCCCTGCTTCACAGCGCAATCCACGGCGCCATCAAACCGTTGCCAGGTGCGTTGGGCCAAGGTTTGGCAAAGCAACCAGACGACGCGTCCGCGAAATATGGCGGCCCGCAACCGAGCGACCTGCGAACACTTTTGTTGAATGATTCCGATGGCTCTGGGCAAACTGGCTATACAGTCGCCAGTCGCCCGTCGAACGCAACGCAGCGAAGTTTTCTTCTTCCTGGGAACCTGGCGCAGCTCGAAGTGTCCTTCTCTTCCTGCTTTTTGGGGCCTGCGTAGCGCGCCCCAAGAAAAATCGAACCGATCCAAAACCCCTTACAGGAGGTTGCCATGAAGTTGTCGACCATTCGCAAAGCCGTTCTTGCATCCTTATTCGCCTTTCTCGGTGTGTTTGCCGTAGGTCAGAGCGCAGACGCCGGAGTAGCAGTGGGCGTCTGCAACCAAGTCGCAGGCTGCGGGCAGTGCATGAACAAGGGAATCCCCAGCAAGGCGCAATGGTGCAGCCAGGACAGCCATTGCCAAGGGCTGCAGGCCACGATGAATCGAAACTGCGGTGCCGAAGCCAAGTTCTGCGTGGTCCGCTGGCCGTTCAACAACCAGTGCAAGTGGTGGGGCTGGAATGCGTACAAGTTCCACAAGTGCCGTCTCGAGAAAAAAGGCGCCCGCGAGCTCTACAACGCGCCCGACCTTCGGCATGAACTATGGTTGCTGGGTAAAAAAGAGGTCCGCGCCAAGCAATGCCTTGCAGCGATGAAGCCTATCAAAAAGGGCACCATCAAGGTCGGCTTCGCGACCTACGGCGGCAACTGCCGCGCCCCAAGGCGCAACGCGACCTCCCATGTCGCCGCCCAATGCAACGGGCGTAGCAGCTGTCGCTATACCGTCAGTTACCGAAAGCTCGGTGACCCAGCTCCTGGCTGCGCGAAGAGCTTCGTGGTGACCTGGCGCTGCGGCGACAAGCACTACAGCCACTACATTCCTGCCGAGGCAGGCTTTGGCAAGCAGGTGCACATGACCTGCAAGTAAGACCTACGCTCAGCGCTGGTCTCCGGCCGGGGCGCGATAGCGCAAGCAACCGTTCCCCGAAGAAAACAGTCGCCCCGAGGAAGTCGGGGCGGCTTTCTGCCGTGGGCGGGCATGTGGGCAAGATTGCCGAGCCCAACTCCACGCCGCGGTTCTGCGCTTCTTGCTGACGCCATCCGCCCTTATCATTCGGCAATGCTGTGTCGACGTCTCGCCTTAGTCCTATTGCTGTGGGCTGTCATGCTCGTGTCCTCTTGCGGCAGCGACGTCGAGACGCCAGCTGTGCCGCTGTTCTGCGATGACGCAGGCGCTGAAGCAGACAGCGCGCTCGAACAACAGCTCGCCCGAGGCTTCTGTCACTTGCAGCGTGGCGAAACCGCCCACGCCCTGAAACGCTTCGAGGCTGGTATTGCGGCCGCGCCCAAAGATGCCCGTGCCAACTTCATGGCTGGCTTTGCCGATCTGCTTTTGGTGCTCGATCAGCTCTACACCGGCCTCTACGACGCCTCACTTCGACCCAAGGACTCTTTCAGCAAGTACCAAGCGTCGCTGGTGCGCACCATTCTCGGCGGCTCGGTCAATGGCAATCCAAAAAGCGCCCAGCGGCTGGAGCGAGCCGCCAAGCGATTCGAGCTCGCTAGCCAAGACGCCAGCTTTCGGATGAACGTCGATGGCTACGTGGTGCGACTGCGCGAGCTACCGCTCTATGTGGACCATTATGAATTCGACGTGGCCGACGGTCACTTCTTGTCTGGCCTCAGCCGCTTGTTGCAGGGCTTTGGCTTGCTGCTCGCAGGTGTCAACCTGGACGTTCCCACGGAGCTGATCCTCAATGAGGGCGAGCCCATCTACACCATCCTCAAGCTGGATCTGAACACAGCGTTCAGCGACTACCCCAGCTTCTTCTCACCCCGCCTGGTCCACGACGAATCGGTAGCGGAAGTGTGGCTGAGCGCATCCAAAAGCAGCTTGTTGGCAGCTATGGCCTCGCTGCGCAAAGCCATCGTCGCGGCCATGAGCGAGACGGACAACCAGTCCGTACCCGATGATCCGCAGGACCGGCCTGACTATCTCTCGCAGCCATTTTTGACCCTGGTAGGCAACATCTACATCCCCGGAATTTTCGGGCCTTCGCCCACCACGGCCATTACCACTTTTCTCGCCCAAGGTGGCCCCGCTGAGTTCGCCGCGCTGCTCGGCGGGATCATCCCCGACACCCCCGACACCTTTCCCGAAGCCTGGGACCACTTGATCGCCACGCTGGAAAAGTCGCTGGGCGGCGAAGCCGTGCAGATCCTCGATCAACAAGTAACCCTGTCTGCCTTCTTCGACTCACCTGCCTCGCTCAAGGTCTTCGCGCTCATCATCAACGAAGCACTCGGCGCGGGTGGCGAGGGTGGCGGCGGAAATCCTTGGCTTGGTGGCGGCAACCCCAAAAACCGCGTCGATCCCGACAAGCTGGCCTGGGAGCACCCCGAGCTGTACGAGCCCATCCCAACCCCAGAGGAGCTCGAGGCTGATCCCAATCGCGGCGTCGATGGCCCCGCCGCGGAGCTGCACATCGGCAACGGCTACCTGCTAGCCGGAATCAGCCGCGAGGGGCGCCTCAAGAATCTCTACTTTCCCGGCACCACCTCCTACAACTTGGTGCCCTATCTGACCCGTGTCACCCATCCCAACCTCGAGACCGAGCCCATCCCGTACATGGGCGCCAACCCCGAGCACGGCTCCTTCGCGGGCCTGCGCCTCGACGGCAAGCTGCAATGGTTGATGGACAGGCTCGATCATCGACACGTCAATCCCAACACCACCGCCGGACGCAATGTGATCCCGCGCTACCCCAAGCCCGGACTGCCCGTCGTCGAGGTCAGCTATACCGATCCAGACGGGAAGCTCGACGTGCAAGAGCTCAGCTTCGTTCCGGACGACGAGACGCGCAGCGCCGTAGTGCGCCACTTCATCGTGACCAACAAGAGCGCCGCCGCGCTGACACCTGACTTCGTCTACTACGGAGCCTTCAACGTCACCGATATCGACCAGTACATTCTTGGCCCCAAGTTCTCTGCCACCTGGCAGCTGAGCGAAAACCGAGTCGCTCCCGCTGGCGAAGCGGTCACATGGACCGGACCAGGTTGGGCGCGCCACCCAGACGGCGCTTTCGCCGCCATCCAATTGAGCGGCATCGGGCCCGCCTCACCAACCCTAGGCGTCGGCCGCCTCGATGTGGATGACGGCACCCGAGGCGCGTACGATCAAGCCCTCACTGACACACCTGCGCAAAACGCCATCGAAAGCACCCGCTTCGGCAACGCCTACCTGTCCTTCCCGCTAGGTAGCCTCGAGTCTGGCGCCAGCGCCGAGGTCAGCATCATCATCGCGACCGGCGCCGGCAAGACCGCGACAGAAGCTGCCAACGTGGCCGCCCAACGCGCAAGCTCCATCGCGAGCAGTGGTGTCGACAAGATCCGCAGCGACACCGAGACGAGCTGGCAGGCCTGGCAAGACAGCTGCACCACCCCAGCAGGAATGAGCGAGCGCGAGCTCGAAGTCTACCGCTTGGCTGCGATGGCCCTGAAACTGTCGCAATGCAAGCTCACCGGTGCCTTGCCCGAAATGCTCGACATGCAACCAATGTGGTACATGGTCTGGCCCGGCAGCGGCGTGTGGCAAGCCTCGGCGATGGATGTGCTGGGCCACCACGACGAGGCCGACCGCTACTTCGATTACGTCAGCTCCATCCAAGCGCCAGAGGGCCATTGGCGCATGGCGTACACCACCCTGGGCGACTACCACGGCGCCTTCGAGCTCGAGTACTACATGACGCCATCATTGGTGTGGTTCACCTGGATGCACTGGCAGCTAACTGGCGATGACAAGTGGCTCGCCAAGCGCTGGCCCATGGCCAAGCAGGCCGCCGACTTCGTTCTCGCGCGACGCTCCCAAAACGGGTTGCTCTATGCCTCCCCTGACTATGTCGAAGACGCTACCGCTTTTCGGCAGTCGCTCTATACCAACTCCATCGCAGTGGCCGGGCTCATCGCCGCGGCGGAAATGGCGACCGCGCTCGATGAAGACGCCAGCCTCTACGAGGACGGCGCCCGCAAGCTCTACCACACGCTGCTCGACACCTTCTGGGACGCCAGCGAAGAGCGCTTCTGGCACTTCCACGACATGCACGGCATGCACGGCCACGGCGCCGATCCGGTCATGGCCTTCCCCTACCATGTCTTCGAGCTCGACGACCCGCGCATGGATGCGTTGGCTACGGGCTTCCTCGACGAGCGCGTCGCCAAACAAGACTTCGTCAGCTTCAAAGACAGCGCCGACTGGACCCCGGGCCTGATGATGTGGACCGTCTTCTACGTCCACCATTTCCTTGCCACCAAACGCCAGCTGTCCTTCGACAATGCCCGCTTCCTGCTCGACGGCATGCTCGAGCACCGCACCCTTGCCGGGTTCATCCCCGAGCGCTACTTTGGCTATGGCGTAACCGGCTCCGGCAAGCCACTCCTATGGCCACACGCCGCCTATATCATCGCGCAAAACGCCCTACACAACGGCAAGAGCCCATTGCCATTGCTGCCGTCGGCCAAGGCACGCTTCGGCGACGACTGACACGATGACGCGACACGATTGGACCACCGTGCAAAGGCAGCCCTTTGTTGAGAGCGAATTGCCGCAACCTCTCCGAACTGGCATCGCTGACGCTGAAACCCAGCTGCGTTCCAACAGCACCGCATGGGTTGGCGAGGGAAGTGGACGGCATCTGCAGCTCGTTGCGCAGGGGCTGTTCTTCCCTGAGCCGACGCAGGTCCCCGCAGCCAAGTTAATCGGCGGCTTGACCGCTGGCCTCATCGGTATCATCGCCTTGTTTGGCGCTGGCTCGATGTTCGTATCGGGCAAGATCTCCGACGGCGCGCTCGTGGCAGTCATCGCACTCGTGCTGATTGCGCTGAGCGTGGCGCTGCTACGCGGTTTGCGCTCTACCCCGGGCGCCGATGGAGTCGCAGCTGGTGTTTTCGTTTTCGACAGCGCAATCGTGCTGCGGCTGCGTCCGTCGGCCGGCCCCGCCATGTGTGAGTACTACCCCCGAGCAAAGCTCCGAATCGACGTATGGGTCGGGGGCGGCGGAGCGGGAACAGGCAGCATGGCAGGCGCGTTGCCGGGTACACGCTATCCGCAGCTGCTGTTCCACTTACCTGACGGTACGCCCGGTGATCGAATCCTCGACTTTCCACTCGCCACCGCAGGCGACGAACAACTGCTAAAACATCTGAAGCGCTGAGCACAAATTGGCTCTACACGGGTGCGCTGTTATGAGCAGCCATGATCCAGAAGGTGAACCTCGCTGAGAAGCTGGCCGCGGTCAGCAAGCCATGGGTACCCACCATCGTTGGAGCGCTCAACGGCCAATATGTCAAAGTCGTGAAGTTCCACGGGGAGTATGTCTGGCACCACCACGAGAACGAGGATGAGCTATTCTGGGTGATAGTCGGCCACGTACGCATTTGCCTACGCGACGGACACGTCGACTTGCACGAAGGCGAACTGCTAATCGTCCCGCGAGGCGTAGAGCACAAGCCAATCGCCGACGAGCCCGCTGAGGTGGTCCTCTTCGAGCCCGCCGCGACCCGCAACACCGGCCAAGTCGATCACGACTACACCATCGAGCCCGACGCGCTACCGCAACTGTGACGCACCTGCCATTCCGCCGCCGGCTTGTCCACGGCTTGGTCAGCTGTCCACAGCACCCGGCACACGAGCCCCAC
>CAZRGL010000001.1:43955-71523 GCA_964599485.1 uncultured Polyangiaceae bacterium | reverse complement strand
TCATCCGGGTTCATCCGGGTTCATCCGGGTTCATCCGGTTCATCCCCGCCCGCAAATACGCGAGATTCCGCCGTTGCGGGAGGGCGTGACGCGGTAGAGTTGCGGTGGGCGCCCGGCTCAGCTCGATTCCGTTGTGTCAGCTTCGTCTGGTAGCGGCAGCTGGAGCGAGAAACGCGTTCCGCCGGTGGTTCGCGCGGCGCATCTAATCTGGCCACCATGTGCCTCAACGATGGCGCGGGTAAGCGCGAGACCGAGGCCCGTGCCGCGCTGCTTCGTCGTATAGAAGGGATCGAAAATCGACGCCTGGACCTCTTCGGGTATGCCTGGACCCGTGTCGTCAACGTGGATCACCACTGAGGTGTCCTGTTGGCAAACCGTCACCACGATCTCGCCGCCGTCCGGCAGCGCCTCCCGGGCATTGCGCAGCAGGTTGAGTAGTGCTTGGCGCAATTGGGCCTCGTCTACATCGATGGCAGGCAGCGCTTCGTCCACGACGAGGTTGCTGCTCAACCCAGCACGCTCGAGCTCGGGCAATACGAAATCATGGCACTCGCGCACGATGTGCTCGACGTTCTCGCGCACGAGCTGCAGCCTCGGCTCGCGCGCAGCTGCCAGGTACTTTTCTGCAATTTGAGAGAGCCGATCGACTTCGCTCTTGATGGCGGCGAGCAGCTGGCCGCTTTCGCGCTGTGGCTCGAGCTCGCTCAGCTCCTCTTCGAGTAGCTCGAGATTGAGACCGATCGATGACAGCGGATTGCGAACTTCATGGGTGATGTGCGCTGCCATTTTTCCGATGGTGGCCAAGCGTTCGGCATGAACCAGCTCGGCGCGCGCTTTTCGAATGGCAGCGACCATGTCCTCGAAGGTTTCGGCCAATTCACCAATCTCATCGTCCGTCGTCACCAGGTCCCGGGCGGCTAGATCCCCGGCTGCCACTGCTCGCGCTCGCTCGGTCACCAAGCTGAGCGGAGCCAGCACGCGGCGCGCGTAGATGGATGTGAGCAGACCGACGACGAGGGTGATCAAGCTCAACCCGATGAGCGCCAGGATCGAGCGACGTTGCCGATGTTGAGCCGCCTCAGTCAGTGCGGCCATTGTCTCGTCGACCCGCTGTCGTAGGGCGCGTAGGCGCTTGGCAGCGTCAGCTTCGCGGGCGACCAGCTCGTCTCGTGTTCGTTCCGCGGTGGCGCTGTCATCAATGGCGATTGCGTGGAACAAACGCGTAAAGCGCTTCTCGTGGCCGGCCAAGGCGCGCTCGATTGCGTCGACTTCGTTGATGATGTGGCTTCGTAGCGTGCTTGCTTTTCGAAGGCCCTTGTCGGCGTCTTGTCGGATCTTGCCCAAGCTCAGTGGGCGCAGACGTCGCGCGGTCTCGATCCATTGGCGCACATCGGCCGGGTTTTTCGCAGCGGTAATGTGGTTGAGTTGCACGCTCATCACGTTTTGCCCCGCCAGCGCTTTGCCAATCGAAGATCGCAAGGGCAGATAAGCGTCGCGTACGAGGGTGGCATCGCGCGCAGCTTCGCGGAGCGCCGAGAAGCTCCAACCGACCGTTACCGCAAATGCGGCGAGCACGACCAAATAGGAAGCCAGCAAGCGGCCGCCTACCGTGCGGCTCGAACCCGTCGCCCGACGCGCCGGTGCTTTGCTCAAGAGGTCGACGTTTGACACGCCTCGGCCACCAGTGTCAGGAGGTCGACCGCGGCCTCGCCACGGGAGCGGAAGCGGCGCAGGCTCTGCGCGCATGCGGTGACGAGCTGACCGCCACCGGCTTGCCGGTGCTCAGCAATGCGCTCGTCGGCGATCTTCTCAGAGATTTCGGGATACACGAGAGGCAGCAAACCCCCGCCTCCACAACATTCGGCCTGCTCCCGGGCGCGCAGGAAATTGTCAGGAGGCGCTCCCGTGAGCCGGGCCAACACCGCGCGTGGCTCCTTGGAGCGACCAAGGCTTCGGCTGAGATGACAGGGGTCGTGATAGCGCAGCTTGCGGCCCTCCAAGGCGTTGGCGGGCAACTCGTCCAGCTGACGGAACAGAATGTCGATGAGGGGAACGACCTCAGCAAGGTGTACTCCGAAACGCGGAAAGTCGTTCTCCAGAACCTGAGCGCAACCGGGATCGACCACCACAACCCGCTCGGCCTCGCCCACCTCCTGCGCAAACGCTCGCGCGTTGGCAGCGAATTTCTCGTGGTCGCCGGCCTGCAGCAGCGGTGCGCCACAGCAGGCCCGCAGTACCCGCAGCTCGCCAGGGATCAGCTTGGAGCTGACGGTCCAGGCGTCGGTCGCAACGTCGGGAACATGGCGGACGTACGAGCAGCCCAACAACAGCACGGTTCGGGCAGCAGGGCGTGCTTGTCCGACTATCGCGTCTACACCATCGTGGTTCTCTTTGGCGATGCGGGAGAAACGGTCTGCCACTGCTACCGCTTGTTTTGGCGCGACCCCCTTCAAGAACGCCTCGGCGCGTGCTTGCGCCAGCACGGTTGGCACCTCGCCGTGATGCTCGCAACGCTCGCGGCAGGCAAGGCAGGTGCTGCAAGCCCAAGCAGTCGCTGCGTGCGGCTCGTCGATCGGGACGTCGCCTCGAGCGGCGAAGAACGCCATCGACATCTTTCCCCATGGAGTGAGGGTCTCACTGCCGTCCACGTTGGCGATGGGGCAGGCAGCCCGGCACAGTTTGGGGCAGTAGACACACTTTTGCAGCGAATCGGTGTGGGGAGCCAACAGCGGCAACTTGAGGCGTTGAGACATGTTGTGATCGCGGGGCGCTCTCCTGGGTCCTAGCCAGGTGGGCGCAAGCTGTGAGGACGCATCGCTAGCGGCAGCCGCACCGTAAAACATGTGCCGCTCCGTGACGACTGAACATCGACGCTGCCGCCATGTTGCTCGACGATCTTCTTTACGTTGGCGAGTCCCAGTCCGGTGCCGGTCTTCTTGCCCGCCGTGACGAAGGGCTTGAAGAGCTTGGATCGGATGGTCTTGGGGATGCCCCGACCCGTATCCGCGACGCTGATGATGAGATCCTCATCGTCACGGCGACAGCTCAACGCGAGCGCGCCGCCTTTGTCAACCATGGCTTCGATGGCGTTTTGGACGAGATTTTGCAGTGCCCGTGCCAACTTGGGCTCGTCGAAGAACGCCACCCCACGTTCGCCGAGCTCGACCCGGAGCGTGATGTTGTGAACGCTCGCCTCTGGCTCGAATTGTCGCTGCAGATCGTCGAAGAACTTCCCCAGGTAGACTTTTCGGACCAGTAGGGTTGTTTCGCCGCGCGCGTAGGCGAGCAAGTCGCGCTGCATCGCGCCGATCAGCTGGAACTGTTCCATGATGGTCTGGCCATATTCCAACCGCTTGCCTTCGCTGGTCGCCGTCTGCATGAGCTGGACGAAGCCACTGATGACGGTGAGCGGTGTGCGCAGGTCGTGCATGACGCCACTGAGCAGCCGGCCAATCGACTCCATTCGCTCGGCACGTTCGCGCAGCTGCCGCGCGTGCAAGCGTCGCAGCTCGGTTGACACGTTGGCGGACACCAAGCGCAACAAGTACGCGTCCTCTTTGCTGAAACGGGATGGTTGCCGACTGCGGTGATTGTAGAGCGCGAGCGCGCCTGCGGCAGGTCCTTCACCGGTCTGTAGCGGAGCGGCGATGGCAGAGCGCACATTGATACCGAGCAGCTCGCGCACACGCTCTGGATCGCGCACGAGCTTGGGATCGTCGATGCGCAACAGCTTGTGTTGCATGGCCCGGCCTGCGATGCCCTCACCAGGTTGCACGATGACCTCGCGCACGAGCTTGGCTCGTTTGAGATTGACCACATAGAGCGTCAGCTCGCCATCCTGAGCTTGATGAAGCAGTGCGCCCGCTGCGGCCTTGCAGGCTTCGCCCACCTTCGTGATCACGCGACGGGCGAGCTCGGGAAGGGTTTCTGCTCGGCCCATGGCTGTCTCGAGCTCATAGAGCAACTCCAAATCACGAAGCGTTCGCTTGAGCCGCTTGGTGGTTTTTGCCAGCTTCTTGTTGTTGGCGAGCAGGCGCCCAAAGAGGCTCTCCTTGTCGATTGAGACTGCGGCCTGAGCGGCGAGCGCGGTCAGCAATTGGGTGTCGTAGGGAGTGAAGACCTGCTTCTTCCCGTCAGGTCCGAGCTTGTTGAGGACCTGCATCACGCCAATGGTCTCTCCGTTCGGATCCTTGATGGGGACCGCGAGGATTGATCGGGTGCGGTAGCCGCTCTGCTTGTCCCAGCTGCGGTCGAAACGGGCGTGCCGATAAGCGTCGCCGGCACGGATTGACTTGCCTGACAAGGCCACGTGGCCGGCGATGCCTTGACCGAGCTCGACCTCGATGGTTTTCAGCCCCTCGCCAATCTTGATCCGCGAGACCAGCTTCGAGCCCTCGAGCATGTAAAGTGTGGCGCGTTCGGCATGGAGAACCTCAGTGGTGGTCTGCACAATCAGCTGCAGTAGGTCGTCCAGGCTGGAGCTGGTTCCGACTGCCATTCCGACTTTGCGCAGCGCACTACTCGCCGCCCGCGCTTGTTCGAGCGCAGCGCTCAGCTCGGCGACCCGCGCCTCGAGCTTGGCCTGCCGCCCCCTCTTTGCCACCACACTAATACGCTACGCCAAAGCGCCCGCGAGGTCGCGCGCTACCTTTTTCTGGCCCTTCGGGCTTGGGGCTGGGCACCAACAATAGCTATTGCGGCTTCGATTTGGTGCTGGTGCCATCGAGCTCTCTCTTGAAACGGAAGCCAGGCTTCAGTTTCTTGACCTTGAGCTGGTTGCCCTTCTTGATCCAGGCAGGTTGCTTCAACTTCACCGTGCCGTGCCAATAACTCAAGGTCACCGCGCCAGACTTGTCGTCCGTTTCGACATCGAAGCTGAGCTTGCGCGCATTGATGCCGACTTTCGGCTTGCTGAGCGTTCCGACAGGTCCTCGCGTCTTGGCGCCGCGGACCCGGTGGGCGCGTTGTCCACATAGCTTGAACACCACCACCTCGTAGAACGGGGGTGAGTCCTTCGGCTTTCCTTTCCAACGGGCCACGATGAGCTCTTCGTTGGCGACGGGATGCCAGCGGTAGACCTGGTCGAAGCTGAGCTCCACGCCCGTGATCCCGCGGTGGTTGCGCGGCATGGCCCTCATGAGGGCCATCTCGAACGGTGTGTCGATTCCCGTCTCTTGTTCAATCGTCGGGAGCTTCTTCTGGCGCATCACCACCTTGGCGGTATTGATTGGCCCCGAGCAACAGCGGAAACCGACGTTGTCGAAGGTCAGGTTCGGGTTTCGCTTGCGTGCGTGTGTGCAGCGCGCGCTCAGCCAGCTGACTTTCTTGGCACGTGAGCCTCGCACGACTTTGTCGCCAGTTGGCGTTCCCCGCTCCCAATCGCTGGACGTCCATTCGAGCGCTACGCCGATCAAGTCGACGACACCAAGGTCGCTTTCGCACTCGGAGCGTTGGCCAATCATGTTGTCGAGCTGACCTTTGCACTTGGTGTTGTTGTAGCCATTTCCCCACTGATAGGTGGTGCTCTTTGGGCCTTTGCAAGCGCGCTCCCACTCGAGCTCCGTGCAGAGCCGCTTGCCGCGTTCGGCGCACAACTGGGTTGCCTTTTCGTGGCTCACGTTGATCATGGCCGGCTTACCCACCTCGTTGGGATAAGGGTACTTATCCATCTGGAAGGCGCCCAAGCTGACTTCCTCGTGCTCGAGCTCATGAGGACGAATACGGGGCACGTCGTTGCAGCGGCTTCCGGCTTTGAAGGTCCCAGCCGAAATGCTCACGCTTGGCCCATAGTCGATCGCTTCGGCGGTCGCGCTAGCAGTGGCCGAAGCAGTGGCTGTGGCAACAGTGGCTGCGGTGGCTGTCGCTGTCGACGGCTCGGGTTTGCTCTCGGTGCGGTCACATGCACCTAGCGAGGCTGCCAGGCAGAGCGGCAGGCAGAGCGCTGCTTCCAAGTTTCTGGTTCGAGCCATGCCAGGCACGCTGTCATCATCGGTCGCTTGCTTCAAGGGTCACACGCGCTGTTGCGCCACTACTGAACCGATATATAGTGGGTTCCTTGCCATGGGACTCAAGCAGATACACATTCGGGTGCAAGGGCGGGTACAAGGCGTGTTTTTCAGGGCCTCTGCTCAACGCGAGGCCAAGCGTCTAGGTCTGACCGGTTGGGTTCGAAACCGAAAAGACAACAGCGTGGAGCTGATCGCGGAGGGTGAGGAGACCGGTATCAAGGATCTCATCGCGTGGGCCCAACATGGCCCGAGTGCTGCTCGCGTCGAAAAGGTGGACGTACGCTGGCGCAGCTTCATCGGGGACTTCTTCGATTTTCGCATCGTCGACTGAGGTGCTAGCTCGTGGAAGCGCACGACGAGCAGCGCCGTTGATTTGATCGTGAGCGTTTCGCTGCATTCTCCCTTTGCTCTCACCGCTGGCGCCGTCGCGGCTCGCCGGGCATGTTGCGTCAGCAGTGCGACCTTGCTCGCTCTGCTGTTGCTGACTTCAGGCCCGACGCATGCAAAGCCGCCCGCTGCGAGCGGGTCATCCTCGGCCTCGTCATCCGCTTCGGCTGTCTCCTTGGTTCCGCCGATTCCGTTGCCGCCGCTGCCACCGCTGCCGTCGATTGCCAAAAGGCCAGCCGAAGCCGCGGCTTTGCAGGATCTTGCGGGCCGCCTCGATCAATTGCTCGCCATGAAGGTCGCCGGCCCAGTCGATGAGAAAGCCGAGCTGCGGTTCCTCATCGCGGATCTCACTGCCAACATCGTGCCCGCGATTCGCCAGCGCCTCAACGGGCTGCGCAAACAGCTCGACGGAAACAGCGCTCGGCGCCTGCTTGAAAAAGCGCGAAAAGCTGGGCGACGCGCTATCCGCAAACGTGACAGGGCGCGGAAGAAGACCAAGAAGCCACAAGACAAGAAGGCTGCAAGCAGAGCCGAAGGAGACTGGCTCCTGTTCATCCTCGCCACCCGGGTCGATCGCAACACTTGGCGTGATCTGGCCCGCTTGTACGGGATGTTGCGTATGCTCGAAGCCGTCGGAAGTGTCGATGCGGCGCGCCTGATGATCGACTGCTACAGCTATTTTGGCGAGCTGGTGCGAATCGATCTGCAGCGCGCCATCGCGCGCATGCGCGACAAGGCGGTGGCGGCGCTGCTCGAAGCCAAGCAACACGATGCGCGCAAGGTCCGACGCTGGGCGCGCCGGCGGCTCAACGAGCTAGGACGCGCTATCCCGGGCGAGGCGGTCTCAACCACTGACGCGGTCGTGCTCGCCGATGTGTTGCTTGCATTCGGTCGCATTCGCGAGCTCGACGCCACGCGCGTCATCTTGAGCTACACCAACAGCGAACGCGTTCAGCTTCGCACTGCGGCACGACAAGCGTTGTCCGGTATCGGCGAGGCTGCTAGCTGGCATCTCAAGGACGTCTACAAGAATCTGACCGGCAAGAAAGCCCCTCGCTCCTGGGATTGGCGGCGTACTGCCCGGGAGCTCTTTCGAATCCACGACCGCGCCCGTTTGGCGAAGGTGTATGCGCTCTGGCGTGATGGCAGCAGTCACTCGGCCAAGAAACGCCACGCCGAGGCGGCCCGCGCCTTCGACAAGCTGCTCGCGAGAGTGCCCCTTTTCAGCGAGCGGGAGAAAATGGCTCCTGCCTACCATGGCTACGGTCGGCTTCTGCTCGCGGAAGGCAAAGATCGCGAAGCGACCACCGCGCTGCGCAAAGCACTGCGCTTAGCGCCGGTCAGTGACAAGAAGAACATCGCCAAGATAGCGTCATTGCTGGCTTATTTGGAGGGCAAGGCGCTCGCAGAGGCGGGCACACCGGACCGCTTCATTCTCGAGCGGGCCCTCACTCTCGATTCCAGTAACGAGGCGGCCCGCAAGCTTCTCGCGTCCCTCAAAGACGCTTCAGCCAAGCGGCAATCCCACTTGCAGCGGCGCTGGCTGGCTGGTGCTGTCGGAGTTGTCGTATTGATCTTGCTCATCTTGTTGGCGCGAAGGCCGAAGCGCCGATCCGTCGAGCCCAAGGATCAAGAAACGGACGAATCAGCTGAGTCAGTGGCTGCGGAACCCGACTCAGGGGTGCAGCCCAGCGCCAATGAGTCGGATGTCGATGTGGGCACGCCCGATTCGCAGTCCAAGCAGTGAGACGGGCGCTGCCGCTAACGCCTTTTCGGCCTGACACCAGTTGGACACACGTTGGTGCTGGTCAATCAGCCTTTGCCGATGAGCTTGAGGACGAGCGCAACGGTGAAGAAGCCAACCAACATCAACCCCAGTGCGCCGAGAAGCAGCGCGATGATCGTGCGCACGCTCGACCGAGCCGCCGGCGGTGATGGTGCGGGCATGCTGTCTTGGCGCGGGCTGTAGGGGGCATCCGCACCAATGTAGGAGGGTGTTTGCGGGCTCAACCCGCCACTCACCGGTGGCGTTGGGGTGTTTCGTCCAGCAGGTATAGCCATTCTCTGCGCGGGCGGAGGAGGCGTTTGGCGCTGCGGACTTGGCGGAGGCTGGCTCGGGCCCAAGTGTGGCGGCGTTACGACGGGGCGTGTGCCACTGCCATCGCGGCGGGTTGGGGGTGCGGACTCCGAGGGGCGCTGCACTTGTTGAGCGTGCATCAACAGCGTCTTGGGCTCTTCGCTGTCCATTGGGGCCGGGCCGGGCTGGGGGGTTGGTCCCGGACGACGCGATGGCTGCAAAGGACAAGGCGCCCGGTGGGCGTAGGCGACGCCAACCGGTGAGCGCGTCGATCGCGGTTTGGAAGCGGTCGTCCGGATTCCGCGACAAGCCCCGTGCGACGAACGCATCGAGGCCCTGGGCGACGGGCTGGTGCATGACATCCGAGAGTGTCCGAGGCTCGCTGTTGGCTTTGAGCTCCATCATCGCGACCACATTCTTGGCGTGGTACGGGAGCTTGCCGCTGAGCGCCTGGAAGATCAGCGTGGCGCAAGCGTAGATGTCGGCTCTGTGGTCTACCGTCTTGGCCTTGCCTATCTGCTCAGGCGGCATGAACGAGAAGGTGCCCAGGCTTTGGCCGACCTGGGTGAGACTTTGGGTGCTGATCTTCTTGGGAAGCTTCGAGATCCCGAAGTCGAGGATTTTTACCCGCATGGCGCCGGCGCGGCGCTGCTCCAAGAACACATTCGACGGTTTGAGATCACGGTGGATGATTCCAGCTTCGTGGGCGTCGGCCAAGCCCATCCAGACCGCCTCGACGATTCCCCAAAGCTCCGGAAAAGCGATTGGTCCAGTGCGTTTCAGGCGCTCGACGAGCGACTCACCTTCGAGCAATTCGAAGACCAGGACGATACCGTGATCTGGATCATCCTCGACATCGAGCACTTGGGTTACGAAGTCGCTGTCAATTGAGCCTGCAGCTCGGGCTTCGCGCCGAAATCGCTCGATCGCGCTCTGCTTGGCTTTCGATTCCGCTCGGAGAACCTTGATGGCGACCATTCGGCCCGTGCGGGTGTTCTCTGCTGCGAACACCTCGCCCATACCGCCCTTGCCGAGCGGCCGCGTTACCCGATAGCGTTTTGCAATGACGCTGCCTGGCTCGATGGCCAAGGTTCAATCCACCAACTGGTTCTGTTTCGATAATGGGTCAGAAAGTGGCGGTGAGCCAAGCCCCAGCGCCACCGTTCGTGTCGACAATGGGTAGCACTGTCCAGTCGACGCCAAAACGTAGACCTTGTTTTTCTGGTGGTTTGGCATCGGGCTCCGCCTCTGGACGTGTCAGGATCAGTATCAGGGTGGTGACTGCGCCAGCACCAGCCACCCCGAACATGATGTCGGCCACGAGGTTCTTTGTTTTGATCGCATCGAATGCGCTCTGTTGCTCCTCAAGTGGCTTTTTGCCCTTGATATTGCTGTCGTAGTCGCTCTTGTCAGAAGCTGCGAGCCCGGCCAAGACACCGCCAGCGGCTCCAACTCCGATGGTCAACGCGCCCACTACCCAGACACTTGCCGGGATGGGCCGACTGGGTCCGTCGTCCGCGCCGTTTTCCTTCTTGTCGCCGTTCTTCTTGTCACCGTTTTTGTCTTCCGGAACCACGAAAGGCTTGTTGGGCTCAAAAACGAACTCATGGTTGAGCTTCTCCCCGTTCTTGATGTCTTTTTTCCATACCTGGTCCGGTTTTCCGTCTGCGGTGGCCGTGAAGACGTGCTCACCCGGGTGAATCCCGAGCTTTGTGCCGTTGAGCGTGATCTTGTAGGAGTTTCGAACGGTGGAGCCGCTGCGTGGGGTCCGCTGGTCCTTGACGGTGGTGTTTGGGCGATCTGACGATAGCGTCACCCAAGCGACGACCGCCTCCAGGGCTGCTTTGTCACGTTCCACCTCAGCTTTGAGCTCGGCGTCTACTTTGTCGCCTTCTTCTTTCAAGAAGCGGCGGAAATAGATGATCGCTTCGCCGTCTAGCTCCAGCTTCATCGAGCAGATGCCGAGCATGCGCAGCGCGTTGGGTGAGCCGGACAGCTCGTAAGCGCGGCGAAACTCCGGGTACGCTTCTTCATACTTGGCGCCGTCGGGATCCCCCAGGAACGCAAGCCCAGCGCCCATGTGCTTGGCGGCTTCTGGGTTGGACATCGACGCATCTTTGTTTGGCTTGGCGTAGTTCTGCGCCCATGCCGCGCTGGTAGACAGTGCCATCACCAAGACGATGGCGACAAACGAGAGCAGAGTCTGGGTGAGACGATATAGACGCATAGCTCAACTCTAGCCCGTTCTGGGCAAGACCGACAAACGGTTTGAAACCTCGGCGCAAGGT
The DNA here is from genome assembly GCA_964599485.1 of uncultured Polyangiaceae bacterium. GTDB lineage: Bacteria > Myxococcota_A > Polyangia > Polyangiales > Polyangiaceae > JAPYTK01. The sequence continues at coordinate 60,763 of CAZRGL010000001.1, read as the reverse complement.
GCGATTCGGCCCCTCCGGGCGGAGCCGTCCAACCAGGAGAGATTTTTGTTGCCATGAGCCACACGCACAATGCCGATCGTGCGGTCTTGAATCGCCCAGCGCTGCGTCCTAGAGTCCTGCCCCTAAGGGCGCGAGTGGCTTGCCTTTTCCATAGGTAAGCGCTGCGCGTCAGCCGGTGACACGATGAGCGTTGACAAGATTCGTACGGCCCTTGGGCTCCTGTTCGAGGACCCCGACAACACAACAGCTTGGGACGAGATCGAGGAGGTGGTCACTGGCGACGGTGGCAGCGATGTCGCCAAGGAGCTCGAACGCGCCCGGACGGTTCAAGAACGCCGGCAGGGTTGGCCGGTGGTGGTCCGCCTGCTCGACTTGGAAATAGCCCTCGCCGACGATCCGGATGTGGCCCTGAAGCAGCTGTTGGAACGCGGTCGCATCTTGAACGACGAGCTATGCCGAATCGACGACGCGCTCGAATGCTACGAGCGGGCCCTTGATCTGGAACCCGACTGCGAGCCTGCCCGCGAAGCCACCGCTCGAATTGGAGAGGAACGGGCCAATTGGGAAGAAGCGGTCGAGCACTTCGAGCTCGAAGCGATCGACAGCAATGACGAGGCCATTCGTGTGCGCATGCTCGTCGATGCAGCCCAAACTCGACTTCGTTGTGGTCCAGGTGACGAAGAGGCCCTACAAAAGGTCGACGCGTGTTTGCGACAAGCGCTGAAGGTCGATCCGCGAAGCCGCTTGGCGCTCGGACTTGCCGCCGTGTTCTACGACACCCACAGCAAGTGGGAGCAGCTCGTACCGGTGCTGCTAGAGAAAGCCAGCTCCGCGAACACCAAGAGCGACAAGATCGCCGCCGCGTATCGGTTGGTCCAGGTGACGCGTTTTCAGCTCAAGGATGAGAAACAATCCGTCAACGCTCACAGTCTCCTGCTCGATCTCAACCCAACCAGCGGCACCGCGCTGGCATACCTCGTCGATCACTACTCCAAGAACGAAGACTGGGATCATCTGGTTGCGCTCTACGAAGATCAGTTGCACTCGGGCGCCGTCAAGCAAAGCGAAGAGTTCGGCGTGTGGGTACAAATCGCGATGCTCAACTGGAGGACGCGCGAGCGGCCCGACGCAGCCGAACCCTATTTCGACAAGGTGCGTCGCAGCGATCCCACCCATGTCGGCATGCTTCAGTTCTTCCGGGAGCATTGCGAGGCAAAGGGTGACACCGGGCGGCTCATGGCCATTCTCACCGATGCGCAGCGCGCTGCCAAAGACGCGGACCTGAGGCGTGAACTCGCCGAGGAGATCGCCGGACTCGCCGAGGGTGTCGAGAACGCCAAGCGCGCTATTGACCAGTACAAGACCATATTGCGTAGCGATCCGGAAAACGTCGAAGCACGCGAGAAACTCAAGAAGCTCTATCTTCAAAGCGAGTCGTACAACGCGCTCGTCGAGCTCTATCGACAAGATCTGAGCCGCGCAGACAAAGAGGACGCGCACGCGCGGATCCCGATTCTGCGGGAAATCGCGGCAGTTTATCGCGATCGCATGCAGAGCGATACGGCGCTGCTCACGGTACTCACCCAGATCTTCCAGCTCGACAAAGAAGATGTCGAGGCGGTGCGTGGGCTCATCACCGTTTACGAGTCGTTGGGACGCTGGCGCGATCTGTTGAACATGCAGTCGAAGCTCGCCGAGCTGACCGACAGCCAGCCTGAGCGTGTCAGCTTGCTGCGCGCAGTGGCGAGGCGCTGGGTCGACCAGTTTTCGAATGTCCAGAACGCCATCACAGCGTACGAAGAGCTGCTCGATGCGACGGGCGACGACGTAGAAGCGCGGGAGAAACTTCGCGACCTCTACAAGAAGCGTCGCGCCTGGCCCAAGCTGTACATGCTCTATGAGCAACAGCTTGCCGCGACGACCGGCGAAAAGCGCATCGAGTTGCTCATGGAAATGGCCAAGCTGGCCGCGGAGCGATTGAATCGGGGCGCCGAGGCGATTCGTTTGTTGACTGAGGTACTCGAGGCGGATCCCGAGGCCGAGGGTGTGCTCGATAGCCTCGAGCGGCAGGCGGAGCGTCAGAAGGACTACAAGACCGTGGCCTTCGTGCTCGAGAAGCGCATCGAGGGCGCGGATGGCAAGAACCAGCTTGCTCTCTTGCAGAAGCTCGGTGCGGTGCTAGCCGACAAGCTGGAAGACACCGCGGCTGCCAACCAAGCCTGGCGACGTGTGCTCGACGTTTCGCCCGGTCACAAGCGTGCGCTGCGCGTGTTGCGACAATCCTATGTCGAAGCCAGTGACTGGGACGGATTGGCAGAGCTCTACGCGTCTCAAGAAGACAACGAGGGGCTTGCCGACTTCCTGTCGACAACTGCCGATCGCAGTGAAGACGATGCTCAAAAGCTCGAGCTGTCGTTCCGCGCTGCTCGCGTCTACGAGGACGAGCTGAAAGCGCCCGAGCGTGCGGTGCGATCCTACGAGCGCGTGCTGTCCATCGACGAAGGCAACGTCCGAGCCGCTCTGGCCTTGTTGCCGTTATACGAGGCAGACGAGAAGTGGTCGCGTCTTCCAGGTTTGTATCAGGTGCTGCTCGGAGAGACCGACGATGTCGACGAGAAGATCGACATCCTGCACAAGATCGCCGACATCACCGGTGGTCCATTGGCCAACAAGGCCGCAGCCTTGAGCCATGCGCGCCAAGCTTATGAGCTCAGGCCTGACGAGGACGGGCTCAAACGTTTGCAAGCGTGGTCGCAGCAGTCCGGCGAATGGTCCGCATTCATCGAAGTGGTTCGAGGACGGCTCGACGACGAAGAATTGACTGAACAGCGGGCGCGCGAGCTGAAGCTGATGCTGGCTGAGGTCTACGCCTCGGAGCTGGGCAAGCTCGACGAGGCCGTGAAGATGTACCGCACGCTCGTGGAGGAGGATCCGGCCGATACGGATACTGTGACTGCACTCGAGGAGCTGCTGCGCGGAGCGGATCGTCGCGACGATCTGCGTTGGTTGTTTGGTCTCAAGGTCGACCGTTTCGACGGTGACGAGCGTTGCGGAGCGCTTGAAGAATGGGCCGCTGTCGAAGAAGAGGTTTTCGGTGAGCCGGCGCGTGCCATCGAGCTGTTGCAAGGAGTGGTCGATGAGGACCCGACGCGCACTACTGCGCTGGGCACCCTGACACGCTTGCTACTGGCTGCTGAGGACTGGACGGCTGCAGCTCTGACTATGATGGCGCACCGCGACGCCAGCGAGGGCGCGGAGCGCGTGGAGCTCGAAACCGGGCTTGCCGAGCTCTATTTGGAGCGGCTCGAGGAGCCCCTCTCAGCCTACAAAGCCTGCGTGCGTGCGCTCGAGGAAGACGAGCAAAACGAGAATGCTGTTGCGCTTCTCGAGGAGCTCATGGAGCAGAAGAGCACGCGTGCCCAAGCAGCGACGACGCTCGAACAGATCTATGCGTCGAGTGGTGCGGCCAAGAAGCAGGTTGGGGCGCTCACGGCGCTGCTGGAACAAGAGGATGATGGCGATCGACGACTCGAGCTGTGCCTCCGTTTGGCGGACGTCCACGAGCACGACCTCGATGAAGCGAGCGCGGCTTTCGAAGTCATCCTCAATACCTTACTCGAGGCGCCCGGGGAGCTTCAGCTGTGGGATCGGGCACAAGAGCTCTGTTCGGCGGCGGGAAGTCCCACTGATTTGGCAGAGGCTTATCGAACCCATCTCGGAAGCGACGAAGACGCCGATGAACAGGAAGCTGAACAGCACATTGTCGAGGAGCTGCGGCTCGAGCTCTGTGAGCGCGCCGCGAAGCTGCACTCAGCTGAGCTTGGCGACCCTGAAGGGGCGGTGCCCTACCTCGAGCAGATCCTCGAAATCGAGCCGACTCATGAGCGCGCCTTTGGCTCACTCAAGGACATTCTCAACTCCGTCGAGCGCTGGGCTGACTTGGAGCAGTTGTATCTTCGCGCGATAGAAGTAGCGGAAGTTGGCGAGCAGCGCATCGAGCTGCTTCACGACGTCGCCCTCGTCGCCGAAGAGATGATTGGCAACGACGACAAGGCCATCTCTTACTACGAGCGCATCATCGAGATCGACTCGCTCTACGAAAACGCTGTGGAGGCGCTCGAGCGCCTCTATGCGCGCGAGGAGCGCCATGAGCAGTTGGCCAAGCTACTCGAGCAGAAGTTGGAGACCGCGACCGACGAAGAAGCCGCGCCCATTCAACTGCAGCTGGTCGATCTATACCTTCATCAGCTGGCCCAGCACGACAAGGTCATGGGGCATCTGGAAGCGGTGTTGGCGCTGCGACAAGATGACGGCGATGCGCGCCAACTCGCGGAAGAATGCCTCGATGTAGAGGTGCTTCGACAGCCTGCGGCAGCGCTTCTCGATGGAGTTTACGAGCTCCGCGACGATGTTCGGGATCTGGTCCGCGTACTGGACGTGCGGCTCGAAGGGGCAGAAGACGAAGAGCAGAAACGTCAGCTGTTGCGCCGCATTGCTACGCTTCGCGACGAACGGCTCAAGGATGACGCGGGCTCATTCGAGACCCTATGTGTGTTGGTTCCGCTCGAGCCCGACGATAGCGCGCTGCGCGAGCAGTTGTTGCAGGTGGGTGAGCGTCTCGAAGAGCACGCGAAGATGGCCGAGGCACTCACTCAAACCGCCGAGAACAGTAGCGTTCCGCCAACCCAGGGCGAGATTCTGATGGCGGCTGCACGGCTCTATCGGGATGAGCTCGAGCAGAATCTGAAGGCCGAAGAGGTCTACCGACAAGTGCTGGAGATCGATCCTGACGATCCCATGCTCGTGATCCCAGCAGCCAAGGCGCTCGGCGAGATTCACGAGGTACGTGGTGAGCACGAGAAGCTGGCCGAAGTGCTGTCAATCCAAGTGCGGCTCGTCAGTGATATCGACAAGAGCGCAACCCTGTATGAGCGCATTGCCAACCTCTATGAAGACATTCTCGAGGACCAAGAAAAAGCGATCGGTGCCTGGCGGGCCAGGCTCAGCGACGATACCGCTGACAGTCTTGCGTTGCGTTCGCTCGAGCGCTTGTACGGTCAATCCGAGCAATGGCGTGAGCTCGTCGAGGTACTGCATCAACTCGAGCAGTCGGCAGACGATGGTGAAGAGCGCAAGCGTTGCATGGTCAAGTCTGCGGAGGTGTTGAGCGAGCGCCTTGCCGAAACCCACGATGCCATCAATGCGTGGCGCGCCGTGCTCGACGACTTCGGGCCCGAGGCCGAAACCCTCTCCGCTCTTTCCAAGCTCTACCGAATGGCTGAGCGATGGGACGACTTGGCAGAGGTCTACGATGTATGGTTGTCGTTGACGGACGAAATCGATGAGCGCGTGGAGCTCTTTGCAGGCTTGGCCGACGTGCGTCGTGAGAATCTCGGCGACCCGCAAGGCGCACTTTCCGCCTACCACGAGGTATTGCGGCTCGATCCTGAGCATGAAGGCGCCCGTGCCGCCCTCGAGCTCATGCTGGAGCACGACGATCCGGACATCAAACGCGAGGCTGCCGAGATCATTGGTCCGCTCTACGAAGCCGACGGTGATGCAGAGCGCTTGCTCAAGGTTCTGAACATCGAGATCGATTCGACCTTCGAGCCCGCGAGTCGCCTCGCCACGCTCGATCGTGCGTTGCGGACGGCAGAAGACGTCGTCGAGAACGTCGACCAGGCGTATCAATACGCCGCGCGAGGCGTACGCGAAGCCCTTGGTGAGCCGAAGTTGGCCGAGTGGATAGCGACAGCGGAACGACTGGCTGCACAAACCGAGCGCTGGAGCGATTTGTTGGAGCTGTTCGAGCAGGTTGTCGGCGAGATGCTCGACGCTGAAGTGCAGCAGCAAACCCGCCTACGGGCCGGCGAGCTCGCGCGCACCATGCTCGAGGACAACGAACGCGCCATCAAGCACTACCGCGCTGCGCTCGATGCCCAATGCGACGACCGCGACGCGATGTTGGCGCTGGAAGAGCTGTATGCTGAGACCGGCAACAATCCCGAGTTGCTCGAGATTCTGCAGATTCGCGCCGAAGCGGCCGAACAGGATGACGAACGTGTCGAGCTATTGCTCCGGGTCGCGAAGCTACAAGCGGGACCCCTCGGCGAACGAGATGCTGCCATCGAGACATACGAAGATCTCATCGACCTCGAGCTGTTGGAAGAGGCGGTCGAGTCCCTCGAAAAGCTCTACCGCGACGCTGAGCAATACGAGCAAGTGGTCAGCCTTTGCGAGCGACAGCTCGATGTTGACGATGGCAGTCGCGCTGCAGAGCTTCGCGTGACGATTGCCAAGGTCGCCCAGAAACATCTGGCGGACGTTGGTCGCGCGCTCGACGAGCTAGGCGAAGCGTTGTCAGTGGAGCCGATGCATGAGGGGGCGATCGCCGTGCTCGAGACGCTGCTCGAGAAGGCTGAAGAGCCAGACCAGCGTGGTCAAGTTGCCGAGATGCTCGAGCCCGTGTACTTGCGCCAGGCCGACTGGGGCAAACTACGACTGGTGCTCGATGCCCGCCTCGACACCAGTCAAGATCCGGTCGATCGGGGGGAGTTGCTCACCCGCTTGGCGACCCTGTACGAGGAACAGCTCGAGGACTACGCGATGGCCCTCGAAACGGTAGCCCGTCGCCTACGCGAGGAACCCAGCGACGAGGAGATCTGGGCGGAAGTCGAGCGCCTAGGTCGTGTCATCGGCAGCGAAAGCGAAAAACGCGTAGCGGAGATCTTTGCAGAAGCCCTCACCGAGGTCGGAGCAGACGACCCCAAGACGGCGGCGCTGTGCGAGCGAACTGGTGAGCTGTTTGCTGCAGTTGACCAACACGACGACGCGCTCACTTGGTATCGGCGCGCGAGCGCGTTTAGCCCCGAATCCCAAGAGCTGTTCAAGTCGATCGACGCACTCTTGGTCGAGCTCGAACAACATCAAGAGCGGGTGGACCACTATCGAGAAAGCCTCGATCACGTCTTCGACGACGCGCTTCGGGTCGAACGTCTGCACACGATTGCAGCGCTACAACGCGAGGCCTTGGAGAACGCTGATGAGGCCATCCAAACGTTGTGCGAATTGCTCGACATCGATGACAACAACGGTCCTGCCTTCGATGTGCTCACGGAGCTCTATCAGGAGACGAAGCAAGACGTCGAGCTCGCTGACCTGTACGAGCGCCGTGCTGAGCTGGCTGATTCGCCGGAAGAGGCGGCGCCTCATCGTCTGGCGCTCGCCGAGTTGTTGGCGTTGAAGGAAGAGCAGCGCGACACCGCCCTCGACCAGCTCGAGATCATCGTCTCGGATCTACCTTGGCACGAGGCGGCGATTGCTCAACTCGAGGGGATGCTCGGGGACGAAGAACGCAAGGCGCGCGTCATCGACATTTTGCGGCCCTTGTATGAGCAAGCGAACAACTGGAGGGGCATCATCACTTTGAACGAGCAACGGCTCGTGCTGGCCGATGATCCGCTCGAGCAGGTCGATGTTCTCAATGAGACCGCAACGCTGTGGGAGGATCAGGGCGACGATCTGCAGAAAGCCTTCGATGTCGTGCAGAAGGCGTTCGAGCTGCAGCCGGACAACGACGATACGCGGGCAAATCTCGAGCGGCTCACCGAAGCCGTGGACGCCTGGGAGCGACTCGCCAACAGCTATGAGCGGGTTGCAGAGGGCTTGGCGGATGCCTTCGTCCAACAGCAAATGGTCAGCGCTCTGGCAACGATTTGCGACGAGCGACTCGACGACCCGCGACGCGCCCTGCACGCGTTGGGCATGCTCTCTGAGCTCGATCCGAGCAATGAGGAGCCCCTCGAGCGCATGGACGAGCTGTGCATGCTGCTCGGTGACTGGGCGACCCTCGCCAAGGTGCTCGAGCGGAAGGCAGAAAACGCTCTGGAGGAAGATAAGGCAGGCTTGCTGCGTCGTCTGGGCGAGATCAAGTGCGACATGCTCGACGATGAGCAGGGCGCCGTCGAGACGTATGAGCAAGCGCTGGAGCTCGCGCCTGAAAATCTGATCGTCTTGGATCAACTCATCGTGCTGTACGAAACGCGTCAACCAGAGCGGCTGGTCGAGCTGCTCGAACAGCGTATCGATGCGAGCTCCGATGAAGATGAAGAGCTGCGTCACGAGCTGTTTACGCAAGCGGCCAAGGTGTTCGAGCAAGCGCTGGACAATCGCGCGGACGCTTCACGCATGCTGCAGCGCGCGCTCGACGCTCGACCCACCGATGGAGCGGTGCTGTCCAACCTCGAACGCTTGTACCGCGCCGAAGAGATGTACGACGAGCTACTCGACAATCTCAAGACGCAGGCCAGCGTGGCGGAGGAAGCGCGTACGCGTCTCGATCTGCGCAACAAGATTGGCGATCTCTACATCAAGCAGTTCGACAATGCTCACGACGCACTCGAGCAATATCGACTGGTGCTCGAGGAAGACGACGCGGACCAACACGCCATCGCGGCAGTGCGGCAAATCGGCGAGAACTACGAAGAGTTGCGCCTCGACGTGTCGGCCCTGCTCGAGCCGGTGCTGAGCAGCGCGGGGCGTTTCGAAGAGCTTCTCCAAGTGATGGAGCTGCGTTTCGCTGCTCAAGACGACCCGCAGGACAGGGCACGTACCTTGACCGGCATGGCCATGATTCGCGAAGAGCAACTCGATGAGCCTGAGGTCGCCCGCGATACGTTGTTGCGTGCGTTGCAGGAGACAGCAGAGGATGGAGCGCTGCATGATGACATCGAGCGGCTTTGCGAGCTGACCGGCAACTACGACAAGTATGCGGATGAGCTCGAACAGCGGGCCGATGCTGTCTTGGATGCGGTCGTGCAAACCGATCTCTTCACGCGTTTCGGGCGGATTGCGGACAGCCATCTGGAGCAGCCGGAGCGCGCGATTGAGGCGTACAACAAGGCGCTGGAACAAGCCGAAGAGCCGGCCGAGTTACTCGCGGCGCTCGACCGCCTCTACGAGCAAACGGGCGACGCCGAGAAGTTGGCTTCGGTGATTGAGCGTCGGGTCGACATCGAGGAAGGCGACAACACGCAAGCGGAGCTGTATTTCCGCTTGGGCCGGCTCCAAATCACCGAGTTCGAAGATAAGCAAGCTGGTCTGTCGACGCTGCGCATGTGCGTGGATCTCAACCCAGAGCATGAGGGTGCCCGCGATGAGCTGAAGAAGCTCACTGACGACGAGGAGTTGTTCGAAGAGGTGGCCGAGGCGCTCGATGTGATGTACCGGGTGGCCCAAGATTCGGCGTCGCGTGCCTGGCTCCGCAACAAGCGCATTAGTTACGCGCCTTCGGCCGAAGAGCGCATTCGCTTGAGGCTCGAGTTGGCACAGATGCTCGAAGATGAGAGCTTCGATACGGCCAGCGCGCAGGATGTCATCCAGCAAGCACTGTTCGACGATGCCAACAACGAGGAGCTTATGGCTCAGCTAGAGCGCCTCGCCAAGACCAATGCCGCGGGCAACCTCGGGGCCGAGGCTTGGCGTCGCGCGGCGGAAGCGCTTGGCAAGGTGATTGCTGCTGCGTTCGATGTGGAGAACGAAACCGAAGAGATGCGCGCCGAGCAAGCTCGGGATCTGCATTTGCGCGCAGCTGGTTGGTACAACGAGCACGTTGGCGATGCCGAAGCGGCCGAGAAGAGGCTCGTCATGGCTCTGGAGCAGGATTCCCGCTCGTCAGCGGCACTTCTCGAGCTGGAGCAGCTTCATCGTGCGCCGGAGCGAGAAAAGGATCTGATTGCCACGTTGCGCCGTCTCGCCGAGCTCGCTCAGGGCAGCGCGGGCGACGTCGATCGCGGGGCGGCAGAGCTTCGACGGGAAGCCAAGGTGCTTGCCGAGACAGCACTTGAAGACCGTGACCTTGCGGAGGAAATTCTCCGGGAGATGCTCGAGGCAAACGATGCTGATACATGGGCGCTCGGCGAGCTGTGCGGAATTGTCGAGGTCAAAGAGGATTTCCAGGAGCTCTACGCGCTGCTGACCAGGCGCATCGAGTTGGCCTCAGAAGGCGAGTTGTTGCGGGAGCTTCGGCACCATGCAGCCAAGGTTGCTGCTGACAAGTTGGATGAGCGCGATGCGGCGATCGATTTGTACGAGCAGGCGTTCGAGGATGAACCCGCGGATACCGACGCTTCCAATGCGTTGCGCACGCTTTACCAAAAGCTGGAGCGACATGAGGACATGCTTCGCCTCACCGAGCGGCTGATCGAGCTGTCGGAGTCGCCTGAGGCGCGGGCTGAGCTGAGGCTCGAGAGCGCTCAAATCTGCATCTCGATTCTGGAGGCTCCGACCGAGGGAATCGAGCACCTACGTGCGGTTCTCGACGAGGTGCCCGGGCATGAAGCCGCGGTAGAGCTGCTGGGCGGACTCCTCGAGAAGGAGGGACGGGATGAAGAGCTCGCCGAGTTGTTGGGGCGGCAAATCACGTTGGCCTGCGACAACGAAGATCAGGAGGCGGAGCTGACGTTCCGTGTGCAGTTGGCTGAGCTGTACGAGACCCGATTGAACGATCCCAATCGAGCAATCGAAAGCTACCTTGCTGTGCTCGAGACCGACTCGAGCTTCCGGCCCGCGTTGGAGGCGTTGGCGCGATTGTATGAGGGGCAGGACCAGAGCGGCAGTGCGGCGGAAACTTACGAGAAGCTCATCGAGGCGGCGTCCCAAGAGGAGCTTACCCGGCTCGCTTTGAAAGCGCGCGACCTGTACGTTGCTGTTGACCAGCAAGAGGCTGCGTCTCGGGTGCTCGAAACGGTGCTTGGCTCTGAGCGCACGCTCAACGCCGACGAAAAGCAGCAGCTGCGGGATGGGTTGCGGACGCTGTATCGCGACCAGGGAGCGTGGCAACAGCTGGCCGATCTGACCGTGTTGGAGGCAGGAGAGACCGAGAGTGAGGACGAGAAGGTGGTGCTGTATCGCAAGGCGGCAGCGCTTCACGCGGGTGAGCGTGATGACCATGCGGCTGCAGCTGAGCTGCTGGAAAAAGCGCTGGAGCTCAAGAGCGAGGACCGCGACTTGATGTTGCAGCTCTGTGATGAGTACACGGCGTCAGGTCGTGGCAGCGATGCGGTGGCGGTGCTGAACCAAGTTGTGGAGTCCTATGGTGGGCGGCGCAGCAAGGACCTGGCGGACATTCACCATCGAATTGCGTCGGCGTATTTGGCAGATGGTGACGATTCGGCGGCCCTGCGGGAGCTCGAATCGGCACGCAAGATGGATCCGGGTAGCATCGAGGTGTTGACCGAGTTGGGTCAACTGTCGATTGCGATGGCGGACAAGGATGAAAACGGCGCAAAGGGTGAGCATATCAAGCGGGCTGGCAACATGTTCCGGTCGCTGTTGCTGCAGCGGCTCGATGATCGCTCTGTGATCAGCAAAGCCGAAGTCTTCTACTACCTTGCTGAAGTGAACCAGCGCGAGGACGACAAGAAGAAGGCGATTCACAATCTGGAGCGCGCGCTGGCCAACGACAAGACGCTGGAGAAAGCACGTACGTTGCTCGACACGCTCAAGAGCTGACGGGGATGGGTCGCGCGGTTCTGATTAACGGGGTGGCGGTCGCACCCGAAGAGGCGTTTGTGCCGGTGTACGACCGTGGGTTCTTGTATGGCGACAGCGTGTTCGAGACGGTGCGTACGTATGCGGGGGTGTTGTTTGCGTTGAGCGAGCACATGAACCGCCTGGCTCAATCGGCAACGTTGATTGGGATCGGCCTTCCGGTGGGACAGCAGCAGCTGGCCCGTGAGGCCACGCAAGCCGTGGAGCGCGCTGGCAACGAAGAGAGCTATGTGAGGGTGATGCTGACGCGGGGATCGGGCCCGGTGGGGTTGGATCCGGCGCTTGCGTCGGAGCCGCGCCGGGTGATCCTGGCCGAGCCGCTCCGCCGTCCTCCGCAGCAACACTACGACGCAGGCATCAAGGTGCGGTGTGTGCAGACGGTGCGTGCGTCGGATGCGGCGCATAGCGCGAAGCTGGGAAACTACCTAGCGTCGGCGTTGGCGTTGAGGGATGCGCGGGCGGTTGGGGCTGACGAGGCGCTCGTGGTCAATCGCGAGGGCCTGGTGGTGGAGGGGACGACGTCGAACGTGTTCTGTGTGCGCGAAGGTGTGGTGCTTACGCCGCCAGTGGAAATCGGAATCCTGGCCGGAATCACACGGGGGGTTGTGGTGGATCTGGTTAGAGATGATGGCATGGAGCTGCGGTATGGGGCGCTGAGCCCGGAGGCGCTCGCGGGTAGTGATGAGGTGTTCATCACGTCGAGCATTCGCGAGCTCCTGCCCGTGGTGCAGGTAGACGGCCGAACGGTGGGGACGGGAAAACCGGGGCCCGTCGCTCAGCGGATACACCAGTTATTCCGAGCCCACGTGGGCCTTTGACTAGTTACCGGCCCCTAAGACCGGTTTTCAGCGGCGCGCCAAGAAGAACGCTTGTCAGTCTGCTGGGGGGGGCGGGAGTCGTAGCTGGCCCTGGCCTTGGCGGGCGAGCACCGCGACGCCCTTTTGGAAGTAACTGAGCAGGAACGGGATGTCGCTTGGCGGTTGGGTAATGAGCCCCGCTTCCCGAACGGCTCTTGCAGTGGCCAGCACCCGTCGAGCAGCATCGTCGCCTGAACGCTGGCGTACCGAAATCGCCGAATCGCGCATCCGCTCCGCCACCTGCTTGCGAACCTCCGGCGTGAAGAACCGATCGGTCGCCGACGCCACCTCTTCCCGCAGCACCGTGTCAATCAGCTCCTTGTCCTCCGCATTCTCGGAGCCCACCCGCTGGCCCATGCGCGACAGCAGCTCATCAAGAGCAGGCTTGTCCGGAAGCCAGCCACTAAATTCCGGATCGTTGTGAAGTGCTTCCGACTCCTTGCTCGCTTCCTTGATCTTCTCCTCTTCCATTTGCTCAACTTCGAGCTCCGCCACGGGGTGCGCGGGCACCTCCTCTGGAATTGGTGAAATCAGCGATTGGCAATTGTCGAAACCCAGCGGCACGAGCTGGTCGGTCTCATCGTTCTTCTTCCGGCCTTGTGCAATACGATAACGAGCCCATTCAACCGGAACGTCGATCGGTGGTGTCCCGAAGCGCTTCTCCACCCGGTTGCGCCAACGCCGGATTTGTTTTCCAGGCAGCTGTCCCGAGCTCGCATGCACAACGCCCAACTCGTCGCGCACCATCACGTCCGCCACCTTGTAGCGGCCGCCCGGTTGGCGCTGGCTGATGGAAAAGAACGTCGTCCCAGTCGCGTCGGGCGGAATGAACGTGGCAACGCATACCTCGGGCTCCGGCGCCGTCTTGGTCGCGACAGGCTCGGTGATCTTGGGAATATCCACACCGCGGGACTTCAGCACCCCTAGCGCTCGCCGAGCCGACTTGCGCAGTTTGCCCGCAACACCATCAGTCGAAGCCGCCGTGGCGATCGCTATCGCATTGCCCGCGTCGAGCCACGCCCGGATCAGCTGGTCGGCCTGCGTACCGGCCTCCAGAATCACCTCCGCAGCCGTGTCGCCGTCGGCTTGAACCCAAGCTTCCTTCAGCTCCGTTTGCGCCGGGGCCTTGCTCGCCTTGTCAGTCCGCTTGTCAGGCTTTTTCTTCAGCGCAGTCTTCGCTTTGAGCGCTTCCTTGGCCGTCAAAGGGCGGTCCTTCTTCTTGCGACGTTGCGGTGCGGCTTTCGGCGCGGGATGAAGGATCAGCGTGATCTTGCTGTCCTCCTCCGCCTTTTTGGCCTTCGCCACAGCCGCCGCCTTCTTCTCAGCCTCCTCCAACTTCTTGGCATCCGCTGGCGTGACGACATCCTGGCGATACACACCGCGCTTGCTGCTTGCGCCCACTGCACGTCCCTTGGCGCGTTGCGGTCGTCGACCCGCCGCTCCGCCGGCCCGTTCTCTCGCTCGGCCACGTGGTTTCCGCGGACCGTCCTCCTCGGTCTTCTCTTCGTCGCTCTTCGCCCCGGTCGAACGCCCGGCCGCCGAACGCGATGTGCGGCGCTCTCGCGGTTTTCGCTCTTTGACTTCGCCCGCGCTCGCCGAGTCGGCGTCTGCTTCCGCCTCAGCTGGCGGCTCCGCCTCGATCACCGGCGCATCGACATGACGGCTGCGGCGAACCCGGCGTCGGGCAGGCATCTCCTCGGCCGCTTTGGCCGCTTCCGGCTGCGTGGCAGGCTCAGGCGTGGTGCTGGCGGCGCTGTCGGTTGCGCGCTCCAGCTCATCTGATGCCGTTGTCCGTGGCGCGTTCTTCTCGTCGGACATTGCTATTCCTCCACGTGGGCGATGGCGTCGATTTCGACGAGCGCCCCTTTGGGTAGTCCCGCAACCTGAACGGTTGCCCGGGCTGGTGCGACTCCTCGGAAATGTTCCGCATAGATCGCGTTGACCCGTTGGAAATCTCCAAGGTCATACAAGTAGATTGTCGTCTTGACCACGTCGTCCAAACCGCTCCCACCCGCGGCCAGCACGCTAGCGAGGTTTGCCAGCACTTGTCGTGTTTGCGCTTCCACCCCGCCCGCTACCAGCTCGCCGCTTTCTGGGCAGAGTGCGATCTGACCCGAGCAGAACACCATCGGCCCTACGCGCAAGGCTTGCGAGTACGGTCCGATGGCAGCTGGTGCACCATCGCTCTGGACGACGATCTTGGTCATATTCTCTGGCTCCCCGGGACCGCATGAAGCAGCGCCCCAGATGCAGAAGGCAGATTGCATAGCACGCCGTTGCGGCGAGGTTTAGCGCAAGCTGTGCTCAGCACCGCTCAGTCGACGTTGCGGCGTCCTGCGATGGCACGCCCGATGGTGATTGGATCGGCGAACTCGAGATCACCGCCATGAGGTACGCCGCTAGCAATCCTCGTCACACTTACCCCAAGCGGCTTGAGTTGCTGCGCTAAAAGAAGCGCGGTCGCCTCACCATCCACCGAAGGTGGCGTGGCGATCAACAGCTCCTTGACGGGTGATTGAGCGTCGCTGATGCGTTCTGCCAGCGCCCCGAGTGGAAGCTCATCGGCGCCGATGCCTTCGAGCGGTGACAACAGCCGTCCGAGTACGAAATAGTAGCCTCGGTACGCGCTGCTGCGCTCGATAGACAGCAGATCCTGGATGCGGGCGACCACACAGAGCACGTCACCATCTCGCTTGCTGTCCGCACAAATGGTGCACAGCGCTTTTTGCTCTGGAACACGCTCGGCGAGATTGCCGCAGCGGCTGCAGGTGGTGACCGCATCGGCCGTGGCAAGCAAAGCGTCGCCGAGTGCGCGAGCCGTATCGGGCTCGCTCGTAGCGAGGAACAACGCGAATCGCTGGGCGGTCTTTTCACCCACGCTGGGCAATCTCGCGAAGAGCCGTACTAGCTTCTGAAGCGCATTGGGAAGCATCGTTTGTCGTTGCTCTCAGGTGCGGGGGGACTAGCTCGTCAGCCCGGGAATCTTGAGGCCGCCCGTGACCTTGTCGAGCTCGGCCTCAACATGCGCATCGGCGTCGGCGAGCGCCTTGTTCGCTGCCGCAACGACGCTATCCAGGGTCAGCTCGAGGCCTTCCTCAGCAAGGAACGCTTCGTCCACATCAATGCGTCGAAGCTTTCCCTCGCAGCTCACCACGACTTCAATCTTGCCGCCCGCGCTACCCGCCGTCATCTCGTGGTCTTTGAGCTCCTCACGCACCTTGTCCATCTTGCGCTGCATGCGAGTTGCTTGTCGCATCAGCTCGTTCATTCCGCCGCGGGGTCGCATCGTGTCGTTGTGCCGTGAAGCGCCGGTCGTTGCAATACCGTTGACAAACCTTGAGGCATGCCGCCGGCAGGGCTAGGCCGATCGGTCCATGAGCTACGTTGTGCTCGCCCGCAAGTGGCGCCCGCAGTCCTTTGCCGATTTGGTCGGTCAGGAGCACGTTTCGCGAACCTTGGCCAACGCCATCGCGAGCGACCGGGTCGCGCATGCTTTCTTGTTCACCGGTGTGCGCGGCGTGGGCAAGACCACCAGTGCGCGTATTCTCGCCAAAGCGCTCAATTGCGAGCAAGGACCAACCGCCTCGCCGTGCCTGAAGTGCCCGCCTTGCATCGAGATCGGTGACGGCGACGACGTGGACGTGCGTGAGATCGACGGCGCGAGCTACAACGGCGTCGACGAAGTTCGCCGACTGCAAGAGAGCTTGCCTTACCGCCCGGCTCGCGATCGCTACAAGATCTTCATCGTCGACGAGGTGCACATGCTCTCGACGGCAGCCTGGAACGCGTTCCTGAAAACGCTCGAAGAGCCGCCGCCACATGTGAAGTTCATCTTCGCGACCACCGAGGTGCACAAGGTGCCGGTGACGATTCTGAGCCGTTGTCAGCGCTTCGATTTCAAGCTCATCGGCGCCGCTGACATCGCCGCCCGGCTACGCCACGTGCTCGACGCCGAAAAGGTTGCCGCCGAAGATGCGGCCATCCACATCGTCGCGCGTGAAGCCGCAGGCAGTATGCGTGATGCGATGAGCGTGCTCGACCAGCTCATTGCCTGGGTGGGCGGCAGCGATGAATCACTTACTGTCGAGATCGTAGCCCGCGTGCTCGGTGTGGCAGCGCGCAGCGTCCTGCACCAGCTCGGCGCTGCGCTGATTGATGGCGACCCAAGTCGCTGCCTGGACATCGTCGCCGAGATGGCCGAGCAGAGCTACGCGCTTGCCAATGTCGCGCGCGACTTCTTGGCTCACCTACGAAACCTGGTCGTGGCCAAAGTCAGCGACAAGCCTGAGCGGCTGTTCGACTTGGCCGACTCCGAGCTCGCCGATGTGCTTGCTCTGAGCAAACGCACCGAGGTTGAGGACTTGTCTCGGCTCTACCTCGGGTTTTCGCGCGCGTTCGACG
>CAZRGL010000001.1:0-43945 GCA_964599485.1 uncultured Polyangiaceae bacterium | reverse complement strand
TGCCCAACCGCGTGCGGGTCTGGAGATGGCGCTGGTCCGCTTGAGTCGACGTCCACCACTGTTGCCCCTCGACGAGCTCTTGCGCAGGCTTGCCGATCTCGAGCGTCGACTGGGAAGTGCACCCCGGGGATCGGGCGGGCAAGGTGGCGCAGCATCTGGTCCTCGTGGCGCCCCACCCTCTGGCACGCGAGGAGCAGGACAGACATCGGGGCCCCGCGGTGCGTCCGGGGCTCCCAGCCGAACAGTTGATGGTTTAGGAGCTGATCGATCCCGCAAACCCGCACCGCAACAGCCAACAGCGCAAGCTGATCAGACGACCGTCGCCGCATCGAGCCCGTCGCTCCCATCGGTGCAGAACCCGCCGCCATTCGGCCGGCCAACCCCCGATCTCGTGAGCCAAGCCGTGCTGGAGAGACAAGCCGCGGCGCCGTCGGCTCCCAACGCGGCCCGGCCGTCGCCCGCCGAGGCCCCTGCGCCCGCACAGCACTCGGGCCCAGTGCCGCAACGTTTCGAGCGCGAGATGAGCGAGGAGACGCTGACCGCCTGGCGCGCAATCCTCGCCATCGTGGCGGCCGACAAGCCACCCCTCGCTTCTGTGTTCGAGCACGGTTCTCCGCTCATGGTGCGGTCCGGGCGCATTACGCTCGGCTATCAGCAAGGGTCGTTCCTAGCGGAACAAGCCGGTGCGGGGCTGAGCTTGCTAGGCGCCGCTGCGCAACAGCACTTTGGGACCGCCTGTGAGATCGACCTCGATGTGAGCGGCAAACACCATCAGGTTCAGACGATAGCAGCCAAGAACAGCGCAGAGCTCGCGGCTCAAAGAGCGGCCGCGCGCGAGCGCGTAGCCCAAGATCCTGCCGTACGGACCGCGATGGAGGTGTTGGGCGCGGAACTGCAGCAGGTCCACTTGCCCGGCTAGCAACACGTCTCAGTGAATATTCGAGGCGGCGCTTCTTGCCCTTGGCCTCGAGGTAGTGGATGTACGAGCGGGTGACACGCCAGTTGGGGTGCGTTGGTTCGACGCCGCCATCCGGACGGAACAGCACTGCCACTGCTGCTCCGACATGAATGCGACGACAAGGCGACGCACCAGACCTTACACCTTGGGACTTCAGTTCTTGAGCGTTGAGGAGGCTGAGGGCATGCAGTTGCCTTGGCCGGACGTGTATTTCGCTCCCGCTTACGCTCGGGCCTGCGAAGTCCAGAGCGACGCGAGCTGGGAGCTGGCGCTGTGGGGATCAGGCCAAGGCTCCATCCTCTACCCGTATCTACGCCGCGACGTCAGTCCTGCCATCGCAGGCGCTCAGCCACTCTTCGATATCGTTTCGCCTTATGGTTACGCTGGCACCTGGGCGCACGTCGATGTGCCCCTGAGGGAATGGTCCGCTTTCCGCACCGCCCTACGCACCGCCCTGAGGGAGCGCGGCTGCGTGGCTGAGCTGCAGCGCCTCAGTGGTCTGCTCGCTGGCAATAGCCGCCTGTTGCAAGCCGATCCGAGTCTGCAGCTGATCCCACACAACGACACGGTGGTGGTGTCGCTCAGCCAAAGTTGCGAGCAATACTGGCAAGCAGCTCAGGGTCGCTCGCGAACAGCGGTCCGCAAAGCGCGCCGCTTGGGTTACCAATTCGAGATCCATACTGCGCAAGCAGACGACCTTCAGCCCGGCTCGGCCTTTCGCAGCCTCTACGAACACACCATGCAGCGGGTCGGGGCGGCTGCAGGCTATTTCTTCTCGGATGCGTACTATCAAGCGCTTCTCGCTGGCCTAGGTCAGCGCTTGCAGCTTGCCCAAGTGCGCAACAGCGCAGGTGCGATCGTGGCTGCTGCCTTGTTCATGTCTTGGAACGAGCTCGTTCACTACCATCTGGCGGGCTCGGAGCCGCAGGCTGCCCGCGACGGAGCCAACAATCTGATGATCGACAACGTCATTCGGGTGGGCTGCCAACAGGCGGAATCGACGCGAATCCACCTTGGTGGCGGAACCAAAGCAAACGACGGCTTGTTCCGCTTCAAGCTCGGGTTTGGAGGCGAGCTGCGGCCTTTCGCTTTGGCCCGCAGCGTACTGGACGAAGAACGCTACCAACGATTGGTTCTGGGCCAAGCGCGCCGGACCCGTCATTCCACCCAGGCGCTCGTCGCCTCCAACTATTTCCCAGCCTATCGGGCGGTTCAGCCATGAGCATGAGCGAGCATGACGAGCGATCCAATAGGGTGACCGGTCGCGGCAGACGCGGCCCGATTGCCCTGCGCCTGAAACGCGTCATGGATGTCGTTTGCGCGGGCGCTGGTTTGGCGCTGCTCTCGCCTTTGCTCGTGGCTACGGCGGTGGCGGTGCGTTGGAAGCTCGGCTCACCGGTGCTCTTCCGGCAGCGACGACCTGGACTTGGAGGCCGCCCCTTTACCATCTTCAAGTTCCGCACCATGCGTGAGCCCCAAGCTGGGCAGTCTCGCTTCGTCAGCGACGAGGAGCGTCTCACGCCCTTGGGTCGCTTCCTGCGGCGTAGCAGCATCGACGAGCTTCCCGAGTTGCTCAACGTTCTCAAGGGCGACATGAGCCTGGTCGGTCCGCGTCCGTTGCTCATGCAATTCCTCGAGCGCTACACCGCAGAGCAAGCAAAACGTCACGACATGCCGCCAGGGATCACAGGGCTGGCACAGATCAGCGGTCGTCAGCATATCCCGTTCAGCAAGCGACTCGAGCTCGACGTTTCCTATGTCGAAGGCTGGAGTCTCGGCTTGGATCTGCGGATTCTCTTGCGAACTCTGTTGGTGGTCGTGCGCGGCTCCGGGGTGGAGTCGGGCCAGCGCATCGCCGATATCGACGATATTGGCCTGTTTGTGCCAGACGCGCCCTGCCCAGAGCCGCGCTCGGAGCAAGGAGCAAGCCCGTGAGCAGGACCTTCGCCTGGGAGCATCCGCGTCGCGGGCCCGTCCAAGTGAGTCTTCGGAAGCCCGAGCCGCGGGACATCGACGCCCTCGTCAGGCAGAAGAACGACCCTGAGGTCGCCGACAGTTTGGTCGGCTTTGCGGTCAGCTACTCTCGCGCCGACATCGAGGCCTGGATAGAACGCCATCGCGTCGACCGCAGCGAAGCGCTGTGGGTGATTACCCGCGGCGAATTGGATGGCCCGTGCATCGGCCACGTGGGCCTCTATCAAATCGACCACCGCGTGCGTCAGGCCGAGTTCGGCATCATGATCGGTGACAAGGAAAGTTGGGGTTTGGGGATTGGGGCGACCTTGACGATGTTCGCTGCCAACTACGGCTTCGACATGCTCAACCTCAATCGGGTCCACCTCACGGTCTTGGCCAACAACGAGCGCGCCGTCGCGTTGTATCGGCGGCTCGGTTTCAAAGAGGAAGGCTGCTTGCGGCAGGCTCAGTTCAAAAATGGGCAATACCTCGATGTCTTGGTCATGAGCTTGCTCCGCGAGGAACGCGATGGGAGCTGAGAACGTCGATCAAGCGGCGGACTTGCTGCCATGAGCGCTGCGGCGAGCGAGGCCGCAGTGCTCATCGACTCGGCCAAGCGCCGCCCCGCTCGAGCTGGGCGTTATGGCCGCAATGTGGTCGTGTCGTTGGTTTTCATGGGGCTGCTCGCAGCCATGGCCTTCGTCAACAGCGTCGTGATTGCCCGCCAAATCGGGCCAGAAGGCCGAGGCTTGTACTCTGTGTTGGTCGCCGTGCTGGCGATCGCTGTGCCGATCGCCTCGTTGGGGCAAGGCGTGTTCTCGACCTATGCGCTTGGCCAGGGCGAGAGCGAGCGTGACGTCCAAGTGCTCAACCACTTGGTGGTGCTGTTTTGGACATTGGTCGGGGGCGTAGCGCTGGGCGCTACGTTCTTGCTCGTCGACGGCAGGCCCAGCACTCAAGCCATGATGCTCCTTGCAGCGGTGGCGGCTGCGCTGCCTGCGGTTACTGCTGTTGAGCTCGCTCGCGGTGCGTATCTGGGACAGCAGCGAGCGGTGGCCTACAACCTGGTCCAAGCAGCAGTCATGGTGTTGCTGATCGGGCTCAATCTGCTGACGCTGCACCTCGGGCGGCCTTGGGTGCTGGTCAACTACGCGCTTGGATCCTGGCTGGTAACGATCGTGCTCGCCGTCGTGCAGCTTCGCAAGCTGCCTGGACCTCTGACCATACCGGCTTGGTCCTTTGTTCGCCGTGCACTGCGCTACGGGGCGGCCGGCGCCGTCCGCGCGCTGACCGACGCGGCGTTGTTGCGACTCGACTACCTACTGATGGTGCCCTTCGTGGCAGTCGGCTTCATCGGGATCTACGCCATCGCGGACCAGATTACGCACATCCTCGGTTGGGCTGGATTGGTGGCGGCCCGCATGATGTTCGCCCATAGCGCCAACGACACTGACGGCGGTGTGGGAAGCCGGCGACGGCTCGGCATCGTCATTCGGCTGCTCATCCCGAGCTCGCTGCTCGCGGGCGCGGTCGTTGCAGTCGCCAGCTGGTGGCTCATTGGCTGGATCTTCGGTGCCGCATTCGCTCCCGCAGCCGTAGGTGTGGCAATTCTCCTGCCCTCGAGCGCTTTCAAGAGCGTGAGCGGATTGCTGAGCACCTACCTAGCAGGTCAAGGCCAACAACGGGCCGCCATCATTGCGGGTGTTGCAGCGGTAGCTGTGGACGTAGTTCTCGTGCTGTTGTTGGCGCAAGGTTTTGGTTGGAAGGCCGTAGCGGCTGCCAAGGTTGTGGCTTGCGCAGTACAAGCGCTGTTGCTGGTGCGCGCGTACCGCAAGTGCTTGCCTGTCTCGGAGCGACTCAGCTTCCTGCTGAGTCTGGACGATCTGCGCTTCCTACGCGATTGGACGCGCCGCCAGCTGCGGCGGGATCGTAGTGCTGGATGATGAGGGCGACTTCTCGTCCCGGGCGCGGTCAGCGACAACGACGAGAAGCAGCAGCAAGAACACGCCGCGACTGTCGTACAAGTCGCCGCTGAACATGCTTGCGGTGAAGAGCAAGACGAGGCTCGCCAAGCATGCGCCGCTGAGCTTGTGGCTCAGTTGGCGTAGCTTCCAGCCGACATAGCTCAGCCCACCCAACAAGAACCCGCAGCCCAGCAAGCCGCCCTCGCAGAACGTCTCGATCAACAGATTGTGCGGGTAGTGTCCGATGAAACGGCGCGCTGCTCCCAACCCCATGCCGATGATGGGCTTGCGCAAGCCGACCTCGATGGCGCCGCTGAACAAGACTGCCCGCCCGGTGTCGCCACGACGCTCGGCGATGTGGTCGATGACCCGAACCCTGAACAAGCGCTCGGCTGTCTCCCACATCTGCGTGTCGCTGAGGGCGAAGTAGCTCGCGAGCGCGAGGCCAGCCAAAGTGACGACGGTAAGAAAACGACTCCGGCGAGAAGCCAGGACGAACGCTGCCAGCATTGCGCAAGTGGCGACCATCGCGCCGCGCGAACCTGAAAGTAGGATGAGCAAGAGCGCGACCATCAATGCCGGCATCCACAGCCATGTGCGCCGGTCTCGTTGCCAGTAAAAGAGACAACACGCCGCCAGTAGGCCCATATTCCGCCCGTAGACGTTGGGACCGCCGCCCAGCACCGCGAGTCGCCCCTGTGCAGCCGAGGCCAATCCCAAGAGCGCCAATATGCCGGTGGTGAGCAGCAAGTAGCGGAAAAAAGCGTTG
This sequence comes from uncultured Polyangiaceae bacterium, assembly GCA_964599485.1. GTDB lineage: Bacteria > Myxococcota_A > Polyangia > Polyangiales > Polyangiaceae > JAPYTK01. Next base: position 38,298 of record CAZRGL010000001.1, on the reverse strand, counting down.
CGTAGCGCAGTCGCGTCCGAGAGCAACAGGGCTACAGCGAATAGCGCTGTCGCGCCCAGCACGAGACTGAGCTCATAGACCTTGTCGTCGGCCAGACGTCCGTGGGGTGCCCACATCGCAGTCAGGGTCATGTAGCCGAGAAAGCACAGTACCCAGGTCATGGCGCCGCGGATGCGCCGGTATTGCGCGACAACTCGTTGCTGCCCTTCGGTTTGACGCTTCAGCCACATGATCAGCGTTACGATCGCGATCGTCGGCAACAGGAGCAGCCTCGGTTGGCTCATTGGATCATCGACTCGAAACGAGCTGTCGATTCGAGCCAAAGACCAACGACCGCTGAGCAGATAGAGCACCGCCAATAGTCCGATGGCCTCCTCGAGCAAGCGCAAGGGAGCGCGCGGGGCGATGCGCTCGTTCAAGCGGCACCTGCCAGGGGTTGCGCGACGCTCTGGAGCAAAACGCGTTCGAGCTGTTGAGCGAGCAAGTCGCGGTCGAAGCGCTCTGCCGCGACGCGCCGCGCCGCCTCGCCTGCTCGTTCGAGCCATGCGCGATCATTCAGCACTGTTGCCAGTTGGACTGCTGCTCTGGAAACGCTGTGGGTGTCCAGAACGAGCCCAACGCCGGTCTCACGAATCAGGTCGGCTTGCCAGCCTTGGTAGTTGATGGCGGCCGGCGTGCCCGAGGCCAGCGTGTCGAAGAACTTGTTCGCAGAGTTCTTCCAGGTTTCGGGCAAGGGCAGCATGGTCGTGGCAGCGATGTCCGCCGCGGCAAAGTAGGCCGGGATCTCCGATTTCGAAACCTGCCCCATCATGAAGAAGTTGTGATTCAACACGCCCAACTCTTGGGCTCGGCGGCGCAATTGCTGCTCCCTGTTGCCGCTACCGATTACCAAGAAGCGGATTTCGGGGTTGATGGCGCGAATGGCCGCCGCTGTTTCGGCCAGATAGTCCACACGATTGACCAAGCTGACCGAACCTGCGTACAGCACGAGTGGTCGCTTGCCGAGCCAGGGCAGCCTATTACGTACGGCGGATCCTGCCGCTGGACCAACATCGAAACGTTGCATGTCGCAGCTGTTCGGAATGAGGCTCACGCGCTTGGCTGGCACGCCTTTGCTCAACACTCCGTCACGCATGCCGGGCGACAGCGCCACCACGTGGCGCGCATTGTCGTAAGCGTATCGCTCCAAGCGCTCTGCGGCGTAGATCGCGGCACGTCCTTTGATCGCGCCGACTGCAATGGGCACCTCGGGCCACAGATCCCGCACCTCGAACACCATCGGTACGTTGAGCCGACGTGCTGCGTAGACTCCTGGTAACGCAATCGTCAGCGGCGTGCTCGTCGCGAACACGACATCGGCCCGTAATTGCGCGGCGCGTACGCCAGCGAGCCAAGCAAAGGAGCAGAAAGAACGCATGCGCTGCGGGTAGCTCATGTGCGTCGAATAGTGGACCGGCACCCAGTGCACGCGGATCCCATCCTCAACCGTTTGCCGCCAACCCGTGCCTCCACCCGTCGATCGGTCGGCCGTGATCAGTTCCACTTCGTGTCCAGCTTGGACCAATCGGCGAGCCATTTCGTACGAGCGGGTTCCCCCGGGCATGTCAGGGGTGACGAAGTATTGGTGCAAATAGACAATCCGCATGCTCGGCCTCCTGCTTGGATCATTTTGGGTGCGTATGAGCTGTTGGGCATTCAGGTCCGATTCGCGTGAATGCGGGCACGTAGGGCCGCAACAACACGATCAACAAGCCAAGCAAAACAACATGGGTTTGCCCGGCCCGGAGCATTCACCAAGGAGCAACGAGCACTGTTTGCGCGGCGCTTGGGGCGACGCGACGAATGTTCGGGCTAGACCACGAAGGCTCACGCTGAGCCAATTCGATGGGGGACGAGTGAAAAAACTCTATTTGTCGCCTCCACATATGGACAGATCTACGCGCGCGCTGCTCCTCGACGCCTTCGAGTCGGGGTGGATTGCGCCCCTCGGGCCACACGTGGACGCGTTCGAACGCGAGGTTGCCGAGCGCGTGAGCATGGCAGATGGCGCCGCACTGGTGAGCGGCACGGCCGCATTACACCTTGCCCTCCGCTTGCTCGGCGTAGGCCCAGGTGACACCGTGCTTGCGCCAACTGCAACGTTCATCGCATCCGTCAGCCCGGCGGTGCAGCTCGGTGCCGAGGTGGTCTTCATCGATAGTCTGCGGTCGAGCTGGAACATCGATCCACAGCTACTCGAAGACGAGCTCGGGCGTGCAGCGGCGAAGGGCAAGCTGCCCAAAGCAGTCGTGGTGGTGGATCTCTATGGCCAGTGTGCCGACTATGAGGCCATCGAGCCGCTGTGCGCGCGGTACGAAGTGCCCATTGTGGCAGACGCAGCCGAATCCTTGGGCGCCACGTTCTTGGGCCGTCCCGCAGGCTCGTTTGGAGCGATGTCCGTCTTGTCGTTCAACGGTAACAAGATCATCACGACTAGTGGTGGTGGGATGTTGCTCTCCAACAACCGCGAGTGGGTCAGACGCGCGCGCACTCTGGCGGCACAAGCGCGCGAGCCAGAGGCCCACTACGAACACGTCGAGCTGGGCTACAACTACCGACTCAGCAATCTGTTGGCTGCTATCGGCAGAGGGCAGCTACAGACACTCGATGAGCGCGTCGCCCGGCGGCGGGAACACTTCGAGGTGTATCGCGCGGCGCTACAAACCATCCCAGGGATCGACTTCATGCCGGAAGATCCGCGGGGCCGCTGCAACCGATGGCTCAGCTGCATCACAATTGATCCAATTCGATTCGGCGTCGATCGAGAGGCGCTTCGCCGCCATCTGGAAACGCAGAACATCGAGTCACGCCCGCTCTGGAAACCGATGCACATGCAGCCGGTTTTTCAGGGCGCGCGCTGCTGTGGCGGCGAGGTTGCGGAGGCGCTGTTTGCGAATGGTCTGTGTCTGCCAAGTGGCTCCAACATGAGCGACGAGCAGCGCGCGGGTGTCATTACAGCGATATTCGATTTGCATTGCAAATCAGGGACACCAGGAGGCAGGGCAACAAACGCAGCATGACCATGGTCGCGTGAACGCTAGCGTTGGTCGAGGCATCAACAAAAGTGTGAGCAAGACCGCCGCTAGAGCAACACAGTACCTGCTGGACTTGGTCGTCCTCGCAGTTGCTTTTGTTCTGGCATTCATCATTCGCTTCGACGGCGTACTGCCCGAACAAATGATGAAACGCATGCTGTTCCTCTGTCCCTACGTGGCAGGTCTCCAATTCGGGTTGCTAGCGTTCTTCGGCGCGCACCGATTCGTATGGCGTCACGTTGCATTGCGTGAAATGGGGGTTATGGCTCGCGCTCTCGGGTGCGCTGCGTTGGTGTTCCTCATTGCGAGAATCGTTAGCGCACAACTGCTCGACGACATCGTGCGCGCGCAGTACGCACTCGTGCCCATTGGCGTAATCATCATTGACTTCGGGGCCGCATTGGTTGGTATTGTGGGTCTGCGGGTCATGCTCCGCTTATACAGGCAGTATAATGGGCGTCGGCTTCGTAGCGCTCATTCACAGCCGGCCGTGAACGTGCTGCTCATTGGCGCAGGTGATGCGGGCGCAATGGTGGCCCGTGAGATTGCAGAGCGCCCAGACCTAGGCATTCGAGTTGTTGCCTTCGTCGACGATGATGTGCGCAAACACGGGCGGGTGCTGTGTGGTGTTCCAGTCGCAGGAGGCACGGCACACATCGGGCAGCTGTGCGCGCGACTCGATGTCGAGCAAGCCATCATCACGATTGCTCAGGCGAGCGGTAAGGACATACGGCGCATCCTCGGTAGTTGTGAGCGTGCCGAGTTGTCGACACGGATCATCCCAGGGATCTCGGAAATCCTCGATGGTCGCGTCAACATGTCGCAGGTTCGCGAAGTATCCATCGAGGACCTACTGGGACGCGAGCCCGTACAGCTCGATGACAAGCTCGTCGCTTCTTTCTTGCGCAACCGCACTGTGGTGGTCACTGGAGCGGGCGGTTCGATCGGCAGTGAGCTCTGTCGCCAGATCGCTCATCAGAAGCCGAGGCGCTTGTTGCTGATCGAAAGGTCGGAGCCTGCGCTGTTCACCGTTTCCTATGAGTTGCGGCGGAGCTTTCCGGGGATGGAGATCGAAGCGTTGCTGTGCGACGTGTGCGACAGGGAGCGACTGGATTGGGTGTTCTCTCGCTATCGTCCCAACGTCGTCTTTCACGCGGCTGCACACAAGCACGTGCCCATGATGGAGCTCAACCCGGGTGAAGCGGTGAAGAACAACGTGTTTGGCTCACGCCTGGTGGCTGAAGCGGCAGACCGCCATCGCGTCGATGCTTTTGTCTTCGTGAGCACCGACAAGGCCGTGAATCCAACCTCAATCATGGGGACTACCAAGCGATTGGCAGAAGTGTTCATCCAGGCGCTCTCGCGGCGGTCGCGCACGAAGTACATGGCTGTCCGATTCGGTAACGTGCTCGGCTCAGCAGGCTCTGTGATCCCAATCTTCAAAGCCCAGATCGCTCGCGGCGGCCCCGTGACCGTGACCCATCCGGAGATGAAGCGCTATTTCATGACCATCCCCGAGGCGAGCCAATTGGTCCTCCAAGCGGGTGCCATGGGAAAGGGTGGCGAGATCTTCGTCTTGGATATGGGCTCACCGGTTGCCATTGTGGACTTGGCCCGCGACCTCATTCGTCTTAGCGGTTTCGAGCCCGAGGTGGACATTCCAATCGAGTTCACAGGAATCCGCTCGGGCGAGGCGCTCTTCGAGGAGCTGAGCTTCGATGCCGAGAAGATGGATCGCACGGGCCACAGCAAGATCTTCTGTGGGCGCTTCACGCCTCAACGCTACGAGCTCGTGGCGCAGGGACTTCGTCGCTTGCGGCGCGCGCTCGAAAACCCCGAACGGGACCGGGTGCGGCAGGAGCTCAAGCGGCTGGTGCCCGAGATGCGTGACCGAAAGAAGGTTGTGCGGCGGCCCGTCGAGTTGGTGGCGCGCGCCCGTTCGGCAGGAGATTCGGTGCCACCTCCCTCGGGGCGTTTGGTCCAGGTGCCAGCCTGAGCCCTACTTGTCGGCGGACCGCGGCAGATCCGGGCTAGACTCGCCCGATGGGGCGCATCTATCTGGATCACAACGCCAGCACGCCGATCGCATCGTCGGTTGTTCAGGCCATGGCGCCGTTCTTGGAGGCGCACTATGGCAACCCGTCGACCACGCACTGGGCAGCTCGGCCAGCGGCTGAAGCGCTGATCGAAGCACGCGCCCAGGTTGCGGAGTTGCTCGGAGCCGAACCGAGTGAGGTGGTGTTCACCAGCGGTGGCAGTGAATCGAACAACCATGCCATCAAGGGGGTGCTCTTTCGCGAGCTACAAGCAGGTCGTCGCGCTCCGCACATCATCTGTTCGGCCATCGAACACCCTTCGGTGCTGCAAGTATGTGCTTTTGCCGAGCGCATGGGTGCGCGCCTCAGTCGCGTGCCCGTCGATGGCCACGGCCGCGTGGATCCTGCCGAGGTCCGTGCAGCGCTCCGTGCTGATACTGCGCTCATCAGCGTCATGCACGCCAACAACGAGGTCGGCACCTTGCAGCCGATAGCAGAGCTTTCAACAATCGCCCGCCAGGCCGGCGTCTTGCTGCACAGCGATGCTGCGCAATCGCTTGGCAAAGTGCCGATCCAGGTCGACCAGCTCGGCGTCGATCTGCTCAGCCTGGCCGGCCACAAGCTCTACGCGCCCAAAGGCATCGGCGCACTTTATGTTCGTGGCGGTGTACAGCTCGAGCCGCTGTTGCACGGCGCCTCTCATGAGCACGGGCGACGCGCCGGCACCGAGAACGTGATGCTGGCGGTTGGCCTTGGTGCTGCTTGTGAGCTCGGCCGCCACGACAGCCGTAGCGAGCAGCAGCAACGGCTTCGCGATGCCTTCCAGGGCAGACTCGAGCAGGCCTTCGGCGACCGGGTCATGTTCAACGGCCACCCCAGACACCGGCTCCCCAACACGCTCAATGTCAGCTTCGTCGGGCACCTCGGGCCCGAGCTCTTGTCCCGGCTCGAGGGTGTCGCGGCGTCCACGGGATCGGCTTGCCACGCGGGCTCACGCGAGCTCTCGCCGGTGCTTGCCGCGATGGGCGTTGCCGAGCAACGAGCGCTCGGGGCGATTCGCTTCAGCTTGGGGCGTTCGACCACCCAACAGGAGCTCGACGATGTGCTGACGATGTTGGAAGCTGTCGTCTAGGAGTCAGCGTTACTACCATCACCATGAGGTTCATGTACGCACGTTGCCCACTACTGTTCCTGCTCTCACTCTCGCTCTCGTTCGCTTCGATGAGTTGCGAAAGCGCGACAGGCCGCAAAACCTCTGATGATTCGGGATCGGCCTCGTCCAGTCGCCGAGCCACCAGCAGCTCGGCTGAGTCAGGTGTCACAGGCTCGGCATCTGCACCAGGGCCCCGCCGGCCCGACAAGCCGCTCAACGTGTTGCTCATCACAATCGACAGCATGCGCGCGGACATGCCATGGCAAGGCTACAAGCGCAAAATTGCCCCCCAACTGAGCGCCATCGCAGCCGAGAGCGTGCTCTACGAAAACGCCTACACCATCTCCAGCTACACCGCGAAGAGCGTTGGTGGTCTGCTGGCAGGTCGTTACCCATCTACGCTGTACCGCGGCTGCACCTTCTTTACGCAGTATTCCGAGGCCAATCTGTTCTTTACGGAGCTTCTACAAGCCAAGGGCAGGCGCACGATGGCCGTGCAAGCGCATCTGTATTTCAATCGCGGCAAGAAGCTTCGTCAGGGCTTCGATTTGTGGAAGATAACGCCTGGGATTACTTGGAACGCTACTACCGACGAGTCGGTGACGAGCCCCAAGACCACGGCCTTGGCCATCGAGTTGCTCAGCAACGAGGACAACACCAAGCAGCCCTTCTTCTTGTGGTTGCACTACATGGATCCTCACGACCAGTACAAGCTGCACCCCGAGTCACCCAAGTGGGGGCGCAAGAACCGCGACCGCTACGACTCGGAGATGTTCTACACCGACTTGCACATCAAGAAGCTGCTCGACTTCGCCGCCGCGCGGTCTTGGTGGAGCAACACCGCGCTCATCGTCACAGCCGACCATGGCGAGGCCTTCGGCGAGCACAACATGTACAAGCATGCATTTGCGCTCTGGGAGGTGCTCACCCACGTTCCGCTGATGTTCAAGCTGCCGGGCGTGAGCCCTCGTCGCGTTGCAAAGCGGCGCTCGCACATTGATTTGGCCCCGACCATTCTCGACTTGATGGGCGTGCAAGCACCCGCGGCGTTCATGGGTAAGAGCATGGTGGCTGAGCTCTATGGCCTCGAGCCGCCCGGCGATCGCGAGCCCATCGTGTTGGATCTGCCTGCCGATACCTACAATCCCCCAACCCGCGCCGTTTTGAAAGGCGACTACAAGCTGATCGTCAACGGTCCGGGCTGGAGCTACTACCTCTACAACCTGAAAGACGACCCGGGCGAGCGACGCAACTTAGCCAAGCTCACACGCCACAAAGCCAAGCTCGTCGAGATGAAAGCCCTCTTCGAGAAGACCTGGCAGCACATTCCTTACGTCAAACCTTACGGCGGCAAGAAGATGCTCGATGGCGAGCGCGCCACCGGTCCCCGTGGTCCCTCAAAGGATGCCGGCAAGTGAAGTTTCGCTACGCCCACACCAACATCGTGGCCGAAGACTGGCGACGCCTTGCTGCCTTTTACCAGAGCGCTTTTGGTTGCGAGCAGATCTCTGCCGAGCGTGATATCGAGGCTGATTGGTTGGCTCGTGCAACAGGTGTCGACGACGCGCGTCTACGGGGCGTGCATCTGCGACTGCCCGGCCATGGCGATGCGGGTCCGACCTTGGAGATCTTCCAATACGAGCGCTCGCTCGCCCGCCCCGATGGCCCCGCGGCCAATCGTTTGGGTCTGGGTCACATCGCATTTGCCGTCGACGATGTCCCCGAAGCGCTCGCACAGGTGCTCGCAGCCGGCGGGCGCGAAGTGGGTCAGATTGTACGCGCCGGGGTCGACGGTGTCGGCAGCATCACACTCGTCTACGCCGCCGATCCCGAGGGCAATATCATTGAGCTGCAGCGCTGGGATTGACCGCAGCGTCGCTATGCGTGGCAGTCCTCGTTGATGCCATCCCCAGCGCGCGGTCCAGGTCGTCGATGAGGTCATCCGGATCCTCGATGCCCACCGACAAGCGCACCAGGTCTGGGCCCAGCCCGTGGCCACCTTCGTTGATTGCGACGTGGGACATGCGGCAGGGGAGGCTGATGAGCGAATGCAGACTTCCGAAGCTGACGGATATGGTGAACAAGCGCGTGGTGTTCACCACTTCTTCAGCACTGCGCGCACTACCCGTCTCGAAGCTGATGAGCGAGCCTGCCCCGCACGCTTGCCGAGCGTGCAATGCGTGGCCTGGGTGGTCGTCGAGGCCCGGGTAGTGGACACGTTTGACAGCCGGGTGCGAGGCGAGGAAACGTGCGACTTGCCCAGCGTTGTGTTGTGCGCGTTCGAGACGGAGCGGCAGCGTTTGCAGTCCGCGGAGCAACAACCAGCTATCAAAGGGCGCCAGAGCGCTGCCCACGCTGTTCTGAATGAAGGCCAAGGCGTCGGCGAGCTGCTGATCATCGACTGCGAGCACACCTGCACAGAGGTCACCATGGCCCGCCAAGTGCTTGGTCGCCGAGTGGATCACCAGGTCGGCGCCGTGCGCGAGCGGTTGTTGGAGCCAAGGCGAAGCGAGGCTGTTGTCGACTGCTAACAGTGCGCCGCCCGCATGCGCGATCTGAGCCAACCGAGCGATGTCAGCGATGCGCTGCAACGGGTTGGTGGGGCTCTCGACGAGCAGTAGTTTGGTCCGGGGCCCCACGGCGGCCTCAACCGCACTGGGGTCGCTCATGTTCACATGTGAGACGCTGACACCTTGCTTCACGAGCAGTTGGTTCAGCAGCCGGTAGGTGCCCCCGTACAGATCGTCGCCAGCAATGAGCTCGTCACCGGTGGACAACAAGCGACAGAGCGCAGCGATGGCCGCCATTCCGCTCGAGAACGCGAAGGCCCGTTGCGCGCCCTCTAGCTGGCCCAACCGCTTCTCGAGCACCGATCGAGTCGGATTGCCACTCCGCGAGTAGTCGAAGCGCCCGAATTGGGTCGCTTCTGACTGAGCGAAGGTCGCCGTCTGGTAGATAGGCGTGCTGCTAGGGCGGAACGGATCCTCAGGACAAGGATCGTAACGAACGAGCTCTGTCCAGCGGTTCATCCTGCCCTCCGTTGGCCCGCTCGGCGGGTGCTGAGGAACCGGTCAACTCCCGAATCCCGGGTTTCACACCTTCTGGCAACCCGAAAGACATCGGAGAGAACCGACTCGGCGGTGGGCCAGCGCCCAGCGCCTGCACCTCGCAGAACATGTCGGTTCCCGTCGTCGAGCTCCGTGATGAGGCAGTTGCCGGCCCCCCCGACACGTGCCAGCGGGTGACTCGATGGCAGGACAATTGGTTCCACCCGAGCCAAAACACCACCGCTACCTCGCTCGCAGCTGGCGACCAAGCGAACGATGCTGTTGTTGGCTTGGGCAACACGAACCTGATCGACGACGCCACGGTCGATTCCTCGACGTGAAATCGTGCGCCAAGCCAGAGCTTCACCCATACCGAGGCGGGCGATGATGGCGAGTTTTTGCGCAGCGTCGCTGCCGTCCAGATCAAGCGTTGGGTCAGCCTCAGCGAAGCCTGCTGTCTGAGCTTCTGCTACCGCTTGCTCGAACCCAGCGCCCTGTGCAATTTGGTCCAGCACGAAGTTGCATGTTCCGTTGAGCACGCCGCTGATGGCTCTGGGCGGGCCATCGGCTGCGAGGGCGATCAGGTGCTCGAGCATGGGTACTGCGCCGCCCACTGCTGCGGCGTAAGCGAAGTGGGCGGCGTGGCTATCGGCGAGGCGTTCGAGCCGCTCACCGCATTCAGCAATGACCGCCTTGTTCGCCGTGACCACGTGTTGCCCCCGCCCTAGTGCCCTAGCGATGATTCGAGTGGCGGGTTCGAAACCGCCAATGAGCTCGATGAGCAGATCGCAGTCGCGATCGGCGACTTCCCACGGATCGGTCGCGATCAGCTCATCCGGGACCGCGTCGAAAGCGTGCTTGGCTCGATCCCGTACTGCAATGCCAACGACTTCGAAGCGCGGCGCGATGGCGAGCTCCCGATAAACCGCCCAACCCACGGTCCCGAGGCCCAACAGGGCTACCCGGAGCGGCCGCGTCGGTGAAGTTGGAGTTGGTGCGAGCTCGGTGCGTGCTGCGCCCACCGTGGTGGCGCGGTCGGCGTCGAGCCGCTTGACGTCGAATCGCAGCGCGCGAGAGGCAGCGTAGCGGACAGCCTTAGCTTGCACGACCTGGGCGGGATGTTCCATGGCATCGTCAAAGCTGATCTGGGCATAGCGACGAGCGGATTCTGTGTCCTTTGGATCAGCATCGAAGATCCCGTCGACGTCTTTGCACAAGACGCAGCGCGCGGCGTCGAGCTGCGCGGCGACGAACAGCGCGGTGAGGTCCGAGCCGCCACGACCGAGCAGACAGATGGCCCCTGCGGGTGCGCGTGCCACGAAGCCGGGCAGCACGACGACGGGTCGCAGCGCAAGGACCTCTAAGATTGCGTCGCGGTCGAGCTTCGTCAGCTCAGCGTCGAGCAGCGGCCCTTCGGCGCGCAAGCCGGCTCGATCGGCATCCAGACCAGCAGCTGGGATACCTGCGCGCTGCAGCGCCACACAGAGCAGCGCCATGGCCGTGGTCTCGCCTGTGCTCAGCAGGGTGGCGAATCCTTCTGGGTGGGGCGGGTCCTGATGGGCGTCGGCGACCTGTCCTGCCAACGAGATGAGCTCGTTGGTGGTGTTTCCAAGCGCCGAGACCACTGCGACGACACGCTCGCCTCGGCAGAGGCAGCGATAAATGGCGTGAACAGCAGCGGGCAAGTCCGCGCTTTGCCGAAGCACCGAGCTGCCGAGCTTCATCACTACGATGGGGCCGGAGCTGGTTGCTGGCGTGGGGGCCACGGGTCGGGGCCTATCGGACGATTCGGAGGAAAAACAGGAAACAGACAAGGGGTCGAGACGTGCTGACATTGGACAATCTTTCGCGAGACAAACTGATCGAGCGGTGAGCGTTGCTTGCCGCCGGGCAGTGGCTGTCTCGCGAGGGTCCTGTTTCGGCTACCGGATCACGTGCGATGACATGCCACTACCCGGCTCGGGCATGGGCATGCTCATCGGCATGGGCATCAACGTGAAAATCGCGGTGCTCATCGAAACGACCCAAAGACGATGGGCCAACCGCAGCGTTGCTGTCAAGCGGCTTTGTGCAACCATTGCCGCGCAGTTGGATTATGGTCCGGTGAAAGTTGCGTCGCCTTGAGGCGTTACTGCAGGGACCAGCTTGGTCCAGCCGAAGAGACTGTGATGACAAATCGAAAGCCGAAATCATGGGCCGTCGCGACAGGCTTGCTTGCCGCGCTGCTATTCGTTCTACAGACCGGATGTTCGGGCTCACGCGCTCCGTCGACGCCTTCTTCCTACGCGGGAAAGGAGTCGTTTGCGCCCGCACGCGACTCCTCGGTGGCCGAGTCCGTCCAAGTTGCCCATGATTCACCCGCTGCGCAGCCGGCTCCACCGCCGCCGCCGAGCCCCGGCATGAGTGGAGGCAGCAGCCCACCGATGGCCCGGCCCCATCATGCGCGGCCGACCTCACGACCACGGCCCACCGGCAAGTCGCCCAGCTCGTCCAACGGCAAGGCCAAGACGACCGATCCGGCCACCAGCGCCACGGCCAAGGCAGGCATCGCGCAGATGCTCATCTTCGTGGCGCAGCTGCGCTTGATGGTGGATTCGAAGCGTTTCGCAGCCAGTATCGATGCTGTCGTGGATATTGCCGTGGCGATGGGCGGCTACATCTCCAAACAGGACAACCGCAGCGTGACCGTACGTGTGCCATCGGCGCGCTTTCGTGACGCGATGAAGGAGATGGAGAAGCTCGGCGACGTCACGCACCGCTCGGTGCAAGCTCAAGATGTCTCGGAGGAATTCCACGATCTGTCAATTCGGCTGAAGAGCCTTCTCGCCACGAGAAAACGGATCGAGGAGTTCTTGAAGAAAGCCAAGACCATCCAAGAAGTGCTGCAGATCGAAAAGCAGCTTGCGCGCCTCAACGGTGAGGTCGATCGCATCCAGGGACGCATGCGATACCTCTCTGCGCGTGCGGCGTACTCGACGATCACCGTTGCGCTGCAGCCCAAACCGAAGAAGCAGATTGTGGTCGATCCGGTCGATCCACCCGAACCACCGCCGCGAACCATTCCCTTGCCCATCGATTGGTTGTCATCCGTCGGGCTCGACCGACTCCTGCAGCTGCGATGAACCCCACCACTGAACAGAGCTCAACCATGTTTCGACGACGCGTTCTATTAGGCCTCACCCTGGCGCTGCTGGCGCTAGGCCCAGCTTCCGGTTGTGGTCGAGGTTTCACAATCACCACACCATCTGGCTTCGCCGAGCTGGAAGATCAAGACCACTACGGCTATCGCGCCACCGACGCGCAGGGTGTCGTGCTCGCGGTTCGACGCGAGAAGAACGAGCCCTACGGCGACCTGAGCTTCTGGTCTGGTGCAGTTGATGCGCAGCTTCGGCGCAAAGGCTACAAAGCGCTCAAAGCGGTCGATGTGAGTGCTGGTGGTGTCAAAGGCAAACAGATTCGTTACAACGTCTCTCGCGCCGGGCGCAATCACTCGTTCTGGATGACCGTCTTCGTAACCGATGATGTCGTCGTGACCGTCGAGGTGGGCGGAGACGTCGAGTACTTCGAAAAGGCCGAAGAGCATCTCGTCAAGGCCATCAGCTCCTTGCAGATTGGCTAGCGTCCTATTGGGCCAGACGTCGTCTAGCACTAGCCAGCTAGTCTCCGGCACCTTGGCCCAACACAACCACACAGGACCGGGCACGTTGCTGCTAGCATCACCTCGAGGAGGTGACGGGATGGCACGTAGTTTTGCGATTCATGTTGTGCTCGCCGCGGCGCTGTGCGCGCCACTAGCGTGTAGTCAGGCAGCCGAGGACCTCATCTACGACTTGTGCAGCGACACCACCTGCACCAACGCTCCAGCGTGTCCTTTGAATCCGCCCACCGGAGGATTCGCATGCAGCTTGAGCGACGGCGCGCAGTGCCACTACTGCACCGAGAAGAACAACGTCGACGCACACGCCTACGAGTGCACCAACGACAAGTGGAAGCGGCTCAACAACATCGCCTGCAAGTGAGCTGAGCGACGCTCTATTGGGGGATTGGGAAGCGCCGGACGCGCACGCCTGCGAACGCTTCGTCGGTACTGGTGTCTTGCCAACCAAAGGCGACGAAGCCAGCTCCACCAATGGCCACCGCCGGGCCGGCGCGTACGGTGTTGACGGCTGGATGGGACGCCTTGAAGTCGTCGTTCTGGCCCGTGACATGGTTGAAGCCGAAGCCCTTGTCGGCCTTCATGAACCGTGCCCAAACCGTCCCGTCGCTGGCCAACCACGTGGCGGCGAAAATGCCCGCGCCCGCGGCTACCGCCGGCATTGATCCGGCGGGACTGCTCCGGCTCAGCGGCGCGGCCTGGGCGCCGCGGCGCGGCTCTGCTGTGGCGTCGTAGCGCTGGAAGTAGATGGCTCCGCTTCCGTGCCAGACGATGACGAAGTCCCCAGTTTCGTCGAGCATGGCTACATCGGGTTGATCTTGCGGCCCGGCGGTTACCACGTTGACCAGCCTCTCGCTTCCTACTTGTCCACTCGGCGAGACGGTCTTGAACAGCACGCCGTCGCCATCGCCGGAGCCGGCCCCCGCATAGGTGACGACCCAGCCATCTTTGTTGCCGGCAACGCGGGGACGGGTCCCGTTGAGGGCACCGATCTCGAGCTCGGGACCTACCAAGCTGGTATCGGTCTTCCAGATCTGCCCTCGCACCATGCCATTTTGGTTCCAAACGACCAGCGCTTGGCCGTCAGGTCCGCCGGAGATGTCGGGATACGCTGTGTTGGTAGTGGTGCTCACCTTTTTGGGCTCGTCCCTGCCGTCATTGGACTCGTCGGTGTATGCGCAACCGTTGGGTCCTTGCCGGCTCACCCAAATGTCAAAGGTGCCGCCGCCTCCTTGGGCGCTGGTGAACGCCACCGCCATATCCTCACTCGAGACCCGCGCCAGCGCTGGTTGGTGTTGTTGTAGAGGTATGCCAATCGTCGCGCTCGCCCCGGTGCACTTGAGCGGCATTCGCAGCTGCTTGTTCAGTGGATAGTCGGGGAACGAGTGTAGGTTACCCTGAAGCAACCGGATGTTGATGTCGCCGTCGCCGCTGCCAGTCGTATCCGTGAAGACCGCGCGAAGTGAATCGGCGACCTGTCCCGCGTTACCCGAGAACTCGAGGGCAAGCTGTGTTTTCGTCTGCGTATCGTTGTTGAGAATCGGCGGGGTTGTGCTGCCGAGGCTCAACAGAATCTCTCGCGCCTGGCAGTCACACTCGCATATTTCGGTCGTATTGATTCCGCGGCAGCTGTCCGTGTCGGTTAGCGGGTTGCCGCTGCAATCTTTGGTGCCGACGATGCCCGCGTCGCACTGCTCACCGGCTTGTACGATGCCATCGTTGCAGCAGGCCGGCTCCTGGTACTTCTTCAGGGTGATGTCGACCTGCAAGGGATCTTGGTCGATGACAGCGGTCGCGCACCCCTCAGCCCATGGCTGGTCGCCGGCTTTTCCGATGGCGTGGAAGATCTTGGTGGAGTCGTCCTTGTCGAGCGTGATTTCCTTGCACCAGCTGGCCCCAGGGGCGCAGCCATCCTCGTCCATCTCGAAGATCTGGAGCGCCTCACCGCTGCTCTCACCCGATACCCGACCAAGCTCGGCATTGCAGCTGCCGTCGTCGCTGACCCTCAATTGCATATCGGTGATTACGTCTCCCTGCGGGAGCCGCAGCACCAGCCCGACTTGAACAGACTCCTGAGAACAAGCGCCAAAGGTAGCGATGGCACCCACAAAAGGAAGTACCCCAACCAGAAAACGTACCCCACCCATGAGCGCATTATACCAGTTTGCGCCCGAGTCCCGCGCACCGTCGCAGCGCGGCCAGACGATACAGCCTCGCCAAGGACCCAGACTCGTTAGGGTAATCGGTACTTGGGCGGAACCTTCACCCCGAGTCGGGGGGCAAGCAGGTCGCGCGCCAGTCGCACTTCCATCACCTCGACGAGTGGGTTTGCAGCCACCTTTTGCAGTTGCTCTTTGGCTTGGCTCTGGCCCAAGAACTTGGCGTTCATGGCGACATAGAACTCCGCTTCGGCGCGTTCGGCGTAGTTGCTCGCAGCGTTGCGTAACAGGTCGTCGGCGACCAGTCCGCGAGCCCAGCGCGCCAGCTTCGCAGTCCAGCCGTCGCCATTGACCGCTGTGAGCAAAACCCGATCGACCTTCCCATCTGGAACTTGGTCGAGCTCACGCTCCAGCAACATCAACCACAGGGCCCCGTAGACGAGATCTTCTTCATCAACGGACGCTTTGATGCCGATTTGCAGCGCAGCGCGTGCAGCGACGATGTCTTTGACGACGAGCGCCCGACCGATGGCGGCAAGCATGGTGGGTGCCAACATTTGGCGATGGTTGCCGGCAATCTGCAGTGCTCGACCAATGGCGCGGCTTGCACTTTGCCGTTCGCCATAGCCGTCCAGCACGCGCGCCAGGGTTCGCTCAGCACGTACAGTTTGGGCTGGCGATCGACCTTGTTTGCGGCCATTGAGTGCCATGCCGAGCGCTTGCTCGAGTGCTGCTTCTGCACGGGTCTTCGCGCCCTTGTCACGCAAGATCTCGAAAGCGAGCAGCTTGGCGTCGGCAGCATCGAGGTGTGTGGTGCGGGCGGCTGGCAGCCCACTGGCTCGGTCTGCGTGAGCCAGGGCGACATCGTCGTTGCCGACCTGTCGCTCCAGCACGCCCAACATCGTGTAACCCCACACGGTGGGTTCCGCTTTCAGCGCTGCGACCAGGAGGGGGCGTGCCGCGTCCATGTTCCCGCTGCGCAGCTCGATGCTGGCCATCAACTGACGTAGCTGAGCGCTCGAGGGTTGCAGCTTGTTGCGGAACTTGGCGTCGTCTGCGAGCTCGAGGACGCTCTTGCTCGAGGCGAAGATCCGTCGGGCTGTTTCGATCGAGCTCGTATCGTATTCGCTCGACAGTGCGTCCACGATGGTTCCCATTGCGCCTGCCAATGCGACGGCTGAGGGCCTCGAGCCAAGCGCATCACGAAGCACCAGTGGTGCTGTTTCGGGCATCCCATAAGCGATCAGGTGGGAAGCCAAGATGTGGGCCATGGCCAAGCTGCTCGGATCACGCCGGTATGCCTCCAGCGCTGTGCCCCACAGCGCCGCGTCGAGCAAATTGTTGTCGATATGCGGTTCCCCGTTTTGGTTTCCGTAGGCGAGACGAGCGAACTCCCGGGCCAGCACGCGCCAATCCTCGGCGGTATCGTTCTCGGCGGCAGAGCGAAGCTTCGAAAAGAAACTGGGCCTGCTCACCCGCCCAGCAGACGAGCGTTCGATCACCTTGAGCGCTGACTTGGCTTTGCCGTGGCGCAAAAATACTGCGGCCATCACGTGGCTTCCAGATTGCAGCGCGCGAAACGCCTCAGCCGCCTCTTCCCTGGGTGGCAGCCGCCGTGTCTCCTGGAATGCCAAGTTGTATTCGATGGCCCGATCGATCCACGCGCTGACCGCTTTGGCTGCGTCTACCAGTGATGCCTCAGTCGGCTCGAGCATGCTGCGGCCAACCGCCGCCCGCTCGTTGGCTGACAGTATTTCCATGTCACCGCCCGTGCGGGTTTCGGCCATCCAACGCTGCAGCGCCGCGATGTGTTGATCCAGCTGCTTTGCCTCGGGGCTGCCTGGGGTCAGCAGCTGTTTTTGCATCGCCATCAGGGCGCTTGCGCGTCCTTCGTCACCGCGCGCGCTGAACCGCTTGATTGCACCAGCGAGGGCCACAGCGCTGTTCGGTCCGATCATGTCGGGTCGGGCCTCACCGATGCGCAACAAGTACAGCGCTCCCACCACCGCACGGGTCCCGCGCACGCTGTCTTTGCGTTCGAAACGGGCCGCTGCATGGGCCAGTTGACGGCGGACGGTGCCGGCTAGTAGTGCTGACCGCTCAGGGGTTTGTCTGCCGTGACGCAGCAGACGGTGGACCGACTCGGCGAAGTCGGAATCGGCCACTTCGACCGCCTTCTGGACGGGTAAGGTCGGCAGGATGTCGGGCGGTTTGTCGACCGGTTTGTGGGGAACACAACCACTGCTCCCGGACACCGACAAAGCAGCGCAAAGGGCCAGCAGCGAGGTCAAACGTGGGCGCCGGAGAGAGGATTGGAACAGCCCGCTAGAAGAGCTCACATCGGCAGGTTAGCACGACCGCGGCCACGCGCCCCCCAAAGCAAGAATGCTGACGTCCTAGGCATTCGGGAATCGCGCTGGCTGATATACAGTGTCGCCATGGTTGCTCTGTCCGATCTGCTGCGCAGCGGCGTCGCCCTTGCCCGCGAAGAGTTGCTCCGCGCCAATACATTCCAACGTGTGGCCCGACAAACGGGCATGTTCGATCAGGTGAGCTTTCGCGGCGTGAGAGCCTTGATCAAGGCGCGCGGCAAGAGCAATCCGTCGGTGGTGCTACGCTACCATGCGGCCAATCAGCCCCACCGCACCGCCCTGATTTATCGGCAACGGGCCTATTCCTTCTTCGAGCTCGACCAGCGGGTTGACGAGTTTGCCAGAGCGCTACGGGCCATCGGGATCCGCTCTGGCGACAGCGTCGTGCTCATGATGAAGAACGTGCCGGAGTTCATCATGCTCCAGCAAGCCATAGGCCGCTTGGGCGGCGCTGCGGTGACTATCTCGTGGCGCTCGACGCTGAGCGAGCTCCGGTATTTGGTCGACAACTCTGGGGCCCGCTGCATCTTCTTCGATGCCAGCGTGGCAAACGTGGTTGCCGAGCTCATGCCGCAGGCCAAGGCGCAGCTCGCCGACCGTGCATACGCAACCGCTGGTGAGGCGTCGGGGTTCAAGTCGCTCGCCGATCTCATCGCGCAAGGCGCCGGCGTCGACCCCGATCAAGCCATCGATGACTTGGCGGAAGAAGCGGCAGTCGTGATCTACACCTCGGGCACGACGGGCAAACCCAAAGGGGCTGTGCGCAAGTTCAGCCGCGACGCGATGGTGCAGGTCCTCAGCTTCATGGGTGAGACGCCCATGCGGGTGGGCCAGACCCACTTGGCGGTGTGCCCCCTGTATCATTCGACGGCCTTCGGATTAGTGGCGCTGTCCTATGTGCTCGGCTCGACCGTCGTGCTGCTCGACCAGTTCGAGCCACAGCAGTTTCTCGATGCGCTCGAGCAATACAATGTGGATCACACCGCGGTGGTGCCCACCATGCTGCATCGCACCCTCGGCTTAGGCGCAGATGCGATTCGCAGCCGCGACACCTCGAACCTCAAAGCGATATTCACAGGAGGCGCGCCGTTGTCGGCCACCTTGGCCACCGACATCATGGCGGCCTATGGCGACAAGCTCTACAACTTCTATGGAGCGACCGAGACCGGTCTGGTGACTTTGGCCACGCCGGCCGATTTGCGCGAAGCCCCCGGGACGATTGGGCGCTGCATCGGAGGCAACGACATTCGACTGATCGCCGATGATGGGACCTTGGCTGCGCCCGGTGAAGTGGCCGAGCTGTTCGTGCGCAGCGGTAACCTCGTCGACGGCTACCATGGCAATCTCGACGCCACGCAGGCTTCCATGAAGGAGGGGTATTTCTCAGTCGGCGATCTGGCGCGCTGCGATGCGCGTGGCCACTTCTTTCTGGAAGGTCGCAAACGGGACATGATCATCTCTGGTGGGGTCAATGTGTACCCGCGCGAGGTCGAGAGCGCTCTGGCAGCGCATCCAGCGGTCGGCGAAGCAGCCGTGATCGGCGTCGCCGACGACGAATGGGGTGAGCGTGTGCGCGCATTCGTGGCCCTGAGGCCCGGCGCAAGCTGCGATGAGGCCGACTTGTTGGCATTCTGCCGTGAGCAGCTCGCTGGCCCCAAACGTCCTCGCGAGATCATCATCATGGACCAACTGCCAAGAAACCCAACGGGCAAGGTACTCAAGCGTCAGTTGCGCGAGCTATCAGTGCCTCGCTAGACACATCGCCTTGCCGCTGAGGCAAAAGCCGGGCTAACTGGCGCTACGTGAAGGATCCCTACAAAGTCCTCAACCTGTCCCGTAAGGCGACAGAGGCCGATATCAAGAGCGCCTTTCGGCAGCTGGGGCGTGAGCATCATCCCGATCGCAATCCGGGCGACGCTGGTGCTGTGCAGCGATTCAAAGAGATCAATGCCGCCTACCAAATCCTGAGCGATCCGAAGAAACGCGCTTTGTATGATCGCTTTGGCGCGGCTGGATTGGGTGCTGCTCGCGCCGGTGGAGGCGGCCCGTTCCAAGGCGTCCCGATCGATCTGAGCGAGATCAATATCGACGGCATCTTCGGCGATCTGTTGGATGCGCTCGGCATTCGCTTCGGCGACCGTGGCGATATCCAAGCGGAAGTGCGGCTCAGCTTCGAGCAAGCAGCATTCGGGTGCACCAAGACGGTCAGCTACGACAAGGTATCCTCTTGCAAGAGCTGCGCGGGAACTGGTGCCGCCAAAGGTACGAGCATGGGCAAATGCACGGCCTGCGCGGGTCGCGGCAAAGTGCGCTTCCAACAGGGCGTCTTCCCCATCGCGGTCGAGAGGACCTGCTCGCGCTGCAACGGCACCGGTAGCGTCGTCATCACGCCTTGCGACGATTGTCGCGGCGTCGGTCTGCGCGCGGCCGAAGCCGAAATCGAGATAAGCATTCCTCCCGGAGTCGAAGACGGCGCAACCCGGAAGCTGAGTGGCAAGGGCAACGCGGTGCGCAATCGCAGGCGCGGGGATCTCGAAGTGATCGTCAAGGTCGATCCGCACGACTTCTTTCGTCGCTCTGGCGACAACGTCGTTTGCTCGCTTCCGATCACGTTTGCCCAGGCCGTGCTGGGCGATGAAATAGAAATCCCGACCTTGGATGGCAAGGGGATCATGCGGATCCCGGGCGGCACCCAGCCGGGCACCGTGCTGCGAGTGCGGGGAAAAGGTATTCCCAAGCGCGTCATGGGCGGGCGCGGCGATCAGCTCGTCGAGGTCCAAGTGGAAATCCCCACCGAGCTGAACGACAACCAGAAGCAACTTGTGATGGATCTTGCCAAGGAGCTGGGCGAGTCAGTCCAGCCCCAGCGACGTACATTCATGGAAAAACTGCGAGATTTGTTCAACTGAAGCCGCTTCACGCGACGTGACACATTGTGTTGTAATCAAGACACGTTGTAATACAATGTGATGCATGAACAGCTCGATGATGACGTCGGTTCAAGGCGTTGGCTTACATTGGGTAGAGCGGGGCCGCGGTCGCCCGCTCGTGCTGCTGCATGGCCTGGGCGATGCCCACCTCACTTGGAAGGAATTGGCACCAGCATTTGCGGACCGCCGCGTCTTGATGCTCGATCTGCCCGGTCATGGACTATCGGATCGACCAGACGCGCCCTATTGCCTCGAGTGGTACAGCACAATCGTGGGCGGCTGGCTCGACCAACTTGGGCTCGAAGAGCTCGATCTGGTTGGGCATTCCTTTGGCGGTGGTGTTGCACAGCAGTTGCTGCTCAGCCACGCCGAACGGGTCGGCAGGGTGGCGCTATTGGCGCCTGGTGGCCATGGCGATGAGGTTGTGCTCGGCCTGCGGCTGCTCCAGCTCCCTGGTGTGGATCGGCTCATCCAGCCTTTGATCGGCTTGGGTACGCGCGTCTCATTCGCCTCGAGCCTAGGCGGTAGGGTAGCGCCCGCCGATCTTCGCACACTTGGCTGGATGAACAGTGCGCCCGGAACGGCACGTGCTTTGGTGCGTTCGGCACGTGCGGTAGTTGGTTGGGGAGGGCAGACGGTGAACGTGGGCGAGCAAAGTCGACGCATTGGGAACCTGCCGAGCATGCCCCCAACCCTCATTTGTTGGGGGGATCGCGATCCGGTGTTGCCCGTTCGACAGGCCCACACCGCGGCCGCAACATTGCGCAACGCCCAACTCGAGATCCTCAGCGGTTGCGGCCATTTTCCCCACATCGAGAGAACCAGGAAGGTGGCGTGTCTGCTCGCCCACCACCTGGATCGCTCCTACGCACGCCGTGTGATTGTGGCCGTGCCCGCGGCAGCAAAGGAGCCCCAACGATGGTGGCAACGGGTTTGGGGCGCCCTGCGAGGTGCTGCCGCACGGCTCGTGCGTTCGCCGTCGATCGAACGGAGCTCGCCGCAGTCGTGCACGCCGAATGACGGCTCGGCGCAACGAGCTAGGGGCTAGTCGAATCAAATCGCATCGGGTCCAAGCGCCCGCAGGTTTCGCGCCAAGGTGCGCGTGGCGGCTTTGTGCATGCGGGACACAGACGCTTTGCTGATCCCGAGCTCTCGCGCCATCAGGTCGAAGCGTTCGCCGCCGAAGTAGTGACGTTCGATCAGCTGCCGCGCAGGCTGCGGCAAGCGTTGCACCGCACGCCACACGGCCTTCCGCGTGCTCCGTTTGATCGCAGCTTGCTCTGGATTGTCTCGTTCACAAACCATGCTGGTCGAAAGCCAAACCGTGCCCTGGGTCGGGAGCTTGTTGGCTGGGACCCTCACAATCACGGTGGGTGCGGTTTGGCGATTCACTGAACAGCGATCGAGCTTCGTATTGCGCATGCGCCGTGCATGCTTGCGGGCGGCCGAGACCATCCGCCAATTCAACAGCTTGATTAGAAAGGACCGAAACTGACTCCGACTTGGGTCGAATCGTCGCAATGCTTCTACGAGCGCGCCCATCCCCACCGAGGTCAGCTCGCACTCTTCGAAGTGTCCACGAAAACGCTTCGACATCCGTTTGACGTGGGCGTGGACGATTGGTAGCCCCGCGGCGATCAATTGACCTTGCGGGTGGTTTGCGCCAGCCGAGCCCTTGGCCAGCGGCCCTTCGCGCTCTTGCAATGATTGGTGGTTGGGCAGCGCTTGCTTTGAGGTTTGTGCTTTGGTGGTTGTGTTCAACTGGGTCATGGTGATCCCTCGTTCCTGTCGAGCTGCTGGTGCCGTCCAAGCGCTCTGTGAAAGAGTCGCAAGGAGCCAGCAACCACGACAAAAATGCCCCGATCTGCGCAGATCCAACCTGTCTGGACGGGTACAACCTGTGGATAACTTGTGCAGCGCTAGGACAACCTGTGGAGCGCTGTGGACAAGTTGGTGCCAGCAGGCTCAGAAGAATCGGTAGCCGAGACCAACCGTGATCGTTGGTGTGAACACGTAAGAAATGTAGATGTCGTTCAGGTAGACTTCCGAGTCTGCCGTGAAACTCTCGACAGCGACTGGGAAACGAGGAGCGTAGTCAGGCGTCACCTCTGTGGTGGCACCCAACACGCCCGCAAAACCGAGGGCGCCGCGAATGGTGAAGTGGTCGAACAGGTGCCACTCGTAACCCGCCTCGATCACGAGCATGTGCAGCGTCGAGGCAACCGTGAAGGCACGATCGGCCTCGTTGCCTTTGGGCAACGCAATTCCGGTGGCGAGCGCCAGAAGCTCCGAGCCATTGACCCCGCCCCCAAGGTAGCCAGGCTGTAGCCAGCATCGAAGTACAGACCCCAATCGGCTAATGGTCGCCAGCCAACCTGGCTGCGCCACACCAGCGACGAAGCGAGGGCTGACTCGACGACCGCGGCGGTGCTTTCGTCGTAGCCGCCAGCTGCGACGACGACCTCGTTGATCAGCGCGACATACGGCTCAGGTAGGACGCCAACACTGGTCGACAAGCGCAGCCGCAGTGGCATCTCGAAGCTCACCCGTCCCGAGATTGCCGCCGGAACGTCGGTCGTTACCTCAGCGCCTAGATGCCAAGGGCTTGCCAACGCGCTCGGCGCAAACGCCAAGCTCGTCAGAACTGTAGCGAGCACCCGTGACGCCCCTCGCCTGCCCATGACCTTAGTCTATTGCTGTTTTGTCTTGGATTTCCACAAGTTAAAAGAAGGGTTGAGTTGTCGCGAAGTTGGCCTCGTGGGGTCAAACGTGGGAGCCGTGGGACATGCACGGCCGCGCCGTTGCGCTGCTGATCGTCTTGGCAGCGAGCTTAATCACGTGGGGACAGCAGGCGCACGCCTGGCAGGAAAACCACGTGCTCGGCGACGAGGTGCGCATCGAGCTCGACCCGAGTGGCAAGGCGATCATTCAGCATCGCGTGACCTTCAAAACCAACGGCAACGTTCGCTTTCGACGCTATGAGGTGGTTGGAGTCGATCCTGACGCCGTGCCGCTGCCGAACTGCTACGCCGTGCCCGCGCGCGATGCGGTCTCGAGCTCACTCGAGTCAGCCACCCCCCTGAAGCTCACGCTTCATCAACCCCGACGACCGAAGAACAGCGAAACCGATCCGCCAGCTGTCTTGAAGCTGGAGGTCGACAGTCGCCACGGTCTGCGGCGGGGAACCTACGTTCTGGTGTTTCGCTATCAGACTGATCTGCGTGGTCGGGGACTCGTCAAACGAGATGGCGCGATGGTGCGGGTCGACTGGCATGGGCCGATCTGGGATGACGGATTCGACAAGGCTCGTACGACCTTCATCGTGCCGTCTGCACCGACCCCGCCCCGGGCCGTCGAGCGTCCCCACGGTGAAGACGAAGAGGCTTCCCTGACCGCGCTCTACCTGTCTGAGGTGCGCCGCGGCTCCGAGCAAGACGAGGTCGAGTTGCTCCGCGCTTATGCGCAAAAGAGCGCTTCTGTTCCCTGGGCGATCCGAGTCGACCAACGCGCGCTCGACCCCCTCCCACGTGCAACCACATCCGACCAACCGGCGTCGGTCGAGCAGCCTGCCGCGCGCGCCCACCCGCAAGACCAGCGTCTCCTCCTCGGGATTGGCGGCGGGCTGTGGCTGCTGTTCACCCTGCTGGTTGGCCTGAAGGGGCGGGAAGTGCGGATCAACGCCGAGCGTGCCAAAGCGACCATGCCCGCGCTCATCCCATTGCCCGTGTGGTTGCGTGCACCGCTCGCTGGCGTCGCCCTGGTGGCGGGGGTGGGTTGTCAACTGCTGCTCGAACAGCCCATCTGGGGAGCGTGCTCAATCGTGGCAGCGGCTTTGCTCGTCGTTCATCGCGCCGCGCAAGTGCCACGTGTCTCGACGTTACGCGGCCCCGGCCGCTGGCTGTCAGTGAGCGAAGACGAAGCGCTGGGCCCAGTGCCACCGCTGCGCGGCGCAGTGCTCGATGTCTCCACGCGCTTGGGCAAGCTGCTGTTGTTGTTGTTGCTCAGCTTGCTGGCCGCTTTGGTGGTCTGGATGTCGGCAACGAAACCGCAACACGCCGCGCTGCTCGGTCTCGATTCAGTGGTCCTGCTTGCACTCTTTGGTACCGGGGGGCTGCGCGGGCTACCGCCCGACATGGCGGTCGAGCCAGCTCGCTTCCTGCGCAAGCTGGTCGCTGCGTTGCGCAAGAAGAAAGGCGTCGGTCAACTTCGCATGGTGCCTCGCATCCGTATGCCGAACGGGGAGGTGGATCCTGACGAGCTGCGGCTGGCGATCGTTCCGCGGATGCCGCTGCGTGGCTTTACAGCCATCGAGGTCGGCCTCACCTACGCACTCGGCCTCGGTGCACGGGTCGCCATGCCCGAGGTCTTGCTGCGCTTCGTTCAAGGATCACCCTGTGAAGAGGCGATTGCCGCCATTTCTGGTTGTGCTCGCATTACGCCGGGCAGGAAGCCCGATGAGCGTGTGCTGTCGTTCAGTCCACGGTTGCCGACTGTCAAGATGACGCTTGAAATTGCAGCGGCGCTCGCTGCTCGGGTGGTGGACAGACAAGCGTTGAGTGCTGCCCCACAAGAGCCTGAAGGCGACGAGCCAGGAGCTGTTGAGACCGAATCCAAGCGCCAAGCCCGGGCCGCTTGATGGCCTCTCGCCCGCTGCTCGCCCGCCGTCGCTCCAAGGATAGCGGCCACAATAGCGATGGTCGCCTCGCGCTTGCTGCGCTAGCGACGGCTACATGTCGACGCCAGGTGGTGTTGCGGTATTGCTCAGTTGCCACGGCACCATCGCCGATGCTGCGGACATCCCAGCTTTCTTGCACAACATCAGGCGTGGTCGTCCAGCTCCCAAGCAGATGCTCGCGGAAGTGACGCGGCGGTTCAATTTGATCGGCGGCTCGCCCTTGATGCACATCAGCAATGCGCAGGCTCAGGCCCTGCAAGCACGGCTCGGCTTGCCCGTGCGGGTGGCAGCGCGGCTGTGGCACCCCTATCCAGGCCAAGTGCTCGACGAGCTGCAGCATGACGGGGTTGGCAAAGTCATCTCCTTGCCGCTCGCACCCCAGTCGGTGCACGTCTACCATGCGGCTGTCCAATCCGCGGCAGCCGACCGCCCCATCGAGCTGAGCTTGGCGCCGGCCTGGGGTCTCGAGCCCAAACTGGTGGCAGCATTTGCCCAAGCCATCACAGAGGCATGGCAACGTTTCCCTCGAGGCCGTCGCGAGCGCGTCGCGATCGTGCTCACAGCCCACAGTTTGCCACGTCGGGTCATCGACGCCGGCGATCCCTACGAGCATGACTTTCGAGCCATGGCGGACGCGGTCACCGAGGAGCTTCGCTCGCGCGGCCTGACCGACCACACCCATGTGGCCTTCCAGAGTGAGGGAATGGATGGTGGCGATTGGCTTGGACCGTGCGTGTCGGAAGTTATCCAGCAACTTGGCGCCCGGGGAGTGCGCGACTTGCTAATCGCGCCGATAGGCTTCGTGGCTGACCACGTCGAGACACTCTACGACATCGATATCGAAGCCGTAGCGCAGGCCAAAGAGCATGGAATCGAGCGTGTCGAGCGAATGGCGGCCATGAACACGCGCGAAGCCTTCATCGATGCGCTCGAAGCAGTGGCGCGCCAACAGCTACCCTGACTTGCTTCACGGCGAGCGGAACACCGAGCGCAGTAGTGCTAGGCTTGCTGGCGAGATGGAAAAACGAGTTGCGAGGAGCCAGCGACCGTGGGCACGAACAGTGGTGCAAGCGGCGGTTCAGGTTGCGATCATCGGGGCTTTGTTGTTGGTGCTCCCGCGCGCCGCATGGGCCCAAGACGATGCCCTGACGCGCGCGAAGACAGCGCTCGCCCTGAGCAACTACAAGCAGGCTGAGAAAGAGCTCAAAGATGCCCTGAAGGGCAAGAGCAAGCCTGCGGCGCTGATCCTGAAGGCGCGTCTCGAGCTCTGGACCGGGCGCTACGCAGACGCCGTCAAGACTGCCAAACAAGCCGGCAAGTCCTCCAGCGCCAAGAAGGGCGAGGTTGCGCCATGGTTGGCCGAGGCGCTCGTTCGCCAGGGCAAGACGGACGAGGCCGTCAAGGCGCTTCAGGCTGTGTCTCAGGAGCCCGATGCGCACCGAGCGCACTTGCTCCTGGGCGAGTTGCTGATTCGTCAAGGCAAGCGCTCTGCCGCCGACGAGCCATTGATGAAGCTGGTCGACGCCTACAACAACGACGTCATCACGAGCGATGATGCGGCAGGTCTCGCCATGGTTGGTCGCGCGGCCTATCTGATGCGCGCGTACCGCGACGCAAACGACGCTTTCAACCAAGCCGAGCGGGCGGGCGCCAAAAAGCGCGTGGACGCGCTGCTGTGGCGTGCCGAGCTGTTCCTGGACAAGTACGATCCGGGCCACGCGGCCGAGGTGGTCAACGAGGCGGCGAAGCTCGCGCCCAACGATCCGCGGGTCCGGGTCGCCCTGGCGCACGTCAAGTTGGCTCAAGCGATGGACTTTGGTGCGGCCGAAGAGCAAATCAAGGCTGCGCTGAAGGTCGATTCCAATCTTGCGGAGGCCTACTTCGTGCGCACGGGTCTGGCTCTGCGCACCATGGACCTGAAAGGTGCCGAAACTTCGGCGGACGCGGGTCTCAAGATCGATCCCCAAAACCTCGAGCTGCTCTCCATCAAAGCAGCGACGCGTTTCTTGGCCGAAGACAAGGCAGGTTTCGAGAAACTGAAGAAGCAGGTCTTTGGCCTCAATCCTCAGTTCGCTCGCTTCTACATCATCGTTGGCGAGTTTGCCGAATGGGAGCACCGCTATGGCGAAATCGTTGCCATGATGCGTGAGGCCGTGAAAATCGATCCCGCAGATGGCAAGCCCTACGCCATCCTCGGACTCAATCTGATTCGCAATGGGGACGACAAGGAAGGCTTGGCGCAGCTGCGCAAAGCTTGGAAGCGCGACAAGTACAACGTGCGTGTCTACAACACGCTCAACCTGTTCGAAGAGACCATCGCCAAAAAGTACGTCAGTGTCGACGGAACACACTTCCGAATCCGCTATCACAAGTCCGAGAAAGCAGTCCTCGAACGCTACCTGCCTCAGATGCTCGAAGAGGCATGGAGCTCCATGGTCAAGCGCTACGGTTTTACCCCGAAGGTTCCCGTCGGGGTCGAGATGTATGCCGACCCACAGCACTTCAGCATCCGCACCAGCGGGCTGCCCAACGTGGGTATTCAAGGCGTTTGTTTTGGCAAGACCCTAGCCGCGCTGAGCCCGTCGGGAGGGCGATTCAACTGGGGCATGGTGGTCTGGCACGAGCTCGCCCACGTGTTCCACATCCAGCTCTCCAAGAATCGCGTGCCGCGCTGGTTTACTGAGGGGCTCGCTGAGTACGAGACCATCATCCAACGCCGCGAGTGGCGGCGAGAAGAGGACGTTGCGCTCTATTTCGGTTTCCGTGACGGGAATATCCCCAAAGTCGCCAGCTTCAACCGCGCGTTCACACACGTCGACAGCGCGCAGGACGTGACGATGGCCTATTTCGCGGCCAGTCAGATATCAGTGTTCCTCGCCGAGAAATTCGGATTCGACAAGGTCGTGGCGCATTTGCCGGCGTGGGGATCGGGCAAGCACACGCCGGAGATCATCCAGCAAGTTCTGGGCATTTCTGCCGACGAGCTCGATGAGCGCTATCGCAAGTGGTTGGAGCCGCGTCTCGCCCGCTACAAGAAGCAGTTCGTGCCGGACTTGCGCCCACCCAAATCGCTCGAAGCCGCGCGCAAAGCAATTGCCGATGACCCGAAGAGCGCGGCCAAGCACGTCAAGTTGGCCTTGGGCTTGCTCCGCGCCGGCAAGCTGGCTCATGCCCACGCCACGCTGCAGCTCGCGTTGCGTCTCGATCCGAAAGATCCCAACGCGCTTTTCGTCAAACTGCGCCTGGCGATGCAGAAGAAGGAGCTGCCAGCCGCTCAAGCGATTGCCGAGCAGCTCATCAAGCAAGGAAACGATGGCTACGCCGTGCGCATGAAAGCAGCCGACATCGCGGAGGCCAAGGGCGAGCAAGATGTCATGCACAAGCACCTCACCAAAGCGCATGACCTCGATCCGTCTCAGGCCGAGCCGGTGCAAGCGCTCTATGACCTCGCCCGCAAGCGTAAGAACGAGCAAGGTCAGCTGACCGCTCTGCGCCAGCTCGCCAAAATCGATCAACACGACAGTCGCGTCTGGTCCCGCTTGCTGACGATTCTCGTCAAGCGTGGGCTGTGGAGCGAGGCTGTCTCGATTGGGGCCAGCGCCATGTACGTCGCGGTGCTCGATCCGAAGGTCCATTGGCTCTACGCCCGCGCCTTGGCGCGAACGGGCAAACAAGTGTCGGCGATCTTCGAGCTCAACAGTGCCATTCTCGCTGGGCCGAAGCCGGCGGAGAGCATTGCCATCTACAAGATGATGGCTGAGGGCTACCGCAAGCTCAAGAAGCCAGAATACGCCGAGCAGGCCGAGCGCTACGCCAAGCAGGTCAAAGCGATGCGCCCGCCGCAACCGGCGGGCCCACCTGCTTCTGGACACGAGCACTGAAGCCGAGCTCAGGGATCGAGGATTGGGTGCGGATGGCACCCCAGCATACGACTACTCGCAGGCGTCGTGCACGCCGTTGGCATCGGCGTCGATTTGGCTGTTGAGCTGCCCTTGAATGACGACGTATCCAGCCAGCTGGTAGTCGACGACCGTGATGTCGCCGTCACAGTTGAGGTCGGCCGCCTCTATTGAGGACAGACACGCGGGTGGGGGCTGTCCGGCCGGGCCCATCGCCCACGTCAGGGTGAGGTTCATGCACTGCAGATCGGACACGACCGTGAGCCCGTCGCCATTCAAGTCGCCGTAGGTGGCGCACTCACCAAAATAGTCCACTGCGCGCCCTTCGCGCAGCACATCGATGATCGTTACGCTGCCATTGCCGTCGAGGTCAGCTGTCGCCAAGGGAACAGCAAGACATGAGGGTGGGCCGCCCCTGCTATTGCCCATGTCCCAAACGGCCACCTCAGCGAGACACGAGACGTCGTCGCGGGTCAGCACTCCGTCGCCATCCATGTCGTAAGACGAAATAGCGCTGGCTGGATAGCTACAAGTGTAGTTGGGAGCGGCCGAAGCGTAGGTGGCGGCGAAGGTTGCGAGTGCGGCAGCGATGACAGTGGCGAATCGACGGGTTTTGGGCATGGTGAGCTCCCTCTTGGTGGTTTTTGTGACCGATGGCGGGTGGGGCGTGTCGACCACTCCCGCTGTGCCCATTGACCAAAGCATCGAGCGTGCCAAACTTCGTCCCGAGGCGCTGGCGGCCGAAATCGCGGTGAAAACTCAGGGTTTTCGCTCTTCGAAGCCGCTGCCATCAAAAGCGAAATCACCTTGGTGAGATTGCTCGAACCGTCCGAGCCAACGGCATGAGACGAAGCTCGAACGTTCGATGGGTTTGCGAGGCGCAAGACCCACGCTTATTGTGTGCAGCGGTGGTGGACGGCAAACGAGACGATGCCGGCAAGCATCTCGACTTGAGCACGCTGAGCACAGTTCCTTCCATTCGCCTCGACAAAGTCGATCGCGTACCCGCGCTGACCGTCGCTGCGCACCCAGACCCCACCATGGTGGGCTGCCGCGCCTTCCTATCCGACATCGATGGCGGTCGACTGTCTCGAACTGAGCCTTTCTTCGAGCCAGTCCGCGGCACCGCCGGCGGTGGTCCATTGGCCGATCCATTCGTGAGCAGAAAACCGATTGAGCTGTCCATCGCAGCTGGCGGGGTACGCATCCTGCGCGGAAAGACCTCCTCGAAGGTGGCTGTCGACGCGACACCGCTGGCGCAGGAGAGGTTGCTGACGGCCGAGCAAGTCGAAGCCGGTGTGGTGATCAAGCTTGCTCGGCGGGTCGTGTTGGTGCTGCATCTGCAGCGCAGGCTGCCGGCAGAGATGACGCTACAGCTAGGAATGGTCGGCGAAAGCGATGCGCTCCAAGCCGTTCGCTCGCAAATATCGCAGGTGGCCGACTTGCACGTGCCGGTCTTGATCCGAGGTGCGTCCGGGACGGGAAAAGAGCTGGTGGCGCGCGCGATTCATGGTGTTGGCCGCGGTGCTGAAGCCAGCCCCTTCGTTGCTATCAACATGGCGGCCGTACCCTCGACCATGGCGGCATCGGCTCTCTTCGGTCACGTCAAAGGTGCGTTTACCGGTGCGCATCGTGATCATCCAGGGCATTTCGTGAGTGCTGATGGTGGCACCCTGTTCCTCGACGAGATCGGCGACACGCCGGCCGATGTTCAGGCCATGCTTCTTCGGGTGCTGGAGACCCACGAGGTGTGCCCTGTGGGCGGCTCAACCTCCCGCCGCGTCAACGTGCGCCTCATCGCCGCGACCGACGCTCCGCTCGAGGACGTGGTCGACGCCGGTAAGTTCCGGCTGCCTCTCTTTCACAGATTGGCGAGCTATCAAATCGCGCTGCCGACGCTCAGGGAGCGCCGCGAGGACATTGGGCGCCTGCTCCTGTTTTTGCTACGCGCCGAGCTGTCGGCAGCAGGGTTGGACGATTGCCTCGATGTGCCGGCTCAGGGGAAGGACCCGTGGCTGGCTGCCTGGATAGTCGAGCGCATGGTTCAGCACGATTGGCCTGGCAATGTCCGGCAGCTGCGCAACGCAGTGCGACACCTCGTCATCGCGAGCCGGGGCAAGCCCGCAGCCTGCATCGATCCGACCCTCGAGGCCATGCTTCAGGCTGGCACGACGGAGGTCGACGTTGACAGTCCTCAAGCGGTCGAGCCAGCGCCGCCCATCGCACCAGCAGATTTGGACGACGATGCGTTGCTCGAAGCCTTGGGCAAGAACGGTTGGCGAATTGGTCCGACGGCGGAGGCCCTCGGCATCGCGCGCTCGTCTCTCTATCGGCTCATCGACCGAAGCTCGCGAATTCGCAAGGCCAAAGAAGTCAGCCGTGAAGAGCTGGTGCAAGCGCGGGACAGCCTTGGCGGGGATGTTCGCTTGATGGCAGAAAACCTGCGGGTTTCGCCGCGGGGCTTGCGCTTGCGTATGAAGGATTTGGGGCTGAGCTGACCCCTGTACGCGCTACAGTCCCTAGCGCTCTTTTGTTTTGGGCCAGCCGCTAGCGCCGCTTTCGTAGCGGTAGGGTGTAGCCAAACTTCCGGATCAATGCGCGGAACGTCTTGTCCTCGGCGCGGGCGCGCAGGATGCACACCAAGAACTTCTTGAGGTCGCCCGTGAGCGCAGCAGCATAGGCCCGCTCGCTGTTTTCGAGCATTAGCAAGAGATGAGGGTGGGCAAGAGCAACTGCTTTGGGGATGTGCATGTTGCGTGCCATACGCGAACGCGCTTCGGCAATGCCATGCACCATGCGTAGGAGCTCTTTGTCGTTGGCCCGCGGCCGGACCATGTCTCGCTCCAAACGAGAGCTGTCGATCAGCAGCGCAGCGCGATCGAGGTAGCTGCCGGCGCGAACCGGCGAGGCCCAGAGGCACAACGAGAGCAACACGCTTGCGACGATGAACGCTCTTCGAATCCACATCATGCTCAGATTCACTGTTCCTCCTGCTTCTGACTCAAATCAACAGATCCGGCGTCAATCTTCTTGAGGGCTTCAGCCGCCGCCGCTTGCTCTGCAGCCTTTTTGGTCCGACCAACTCCCTCGGCGACGATGCGCGCTCGCGCCCACGCCGCTGGTCCCTCGGTCTCGTTTTCGATGGGTTTGTCGTAGAACGTCATCACTTCCACCGTGAAGTTTCGGGCGTGAGGTGGTCCCTCCTCAGCGAGGATGCTGTAGGTAGGCGTGTCGAGCCCACGCGCCTGCGCCAGCTCTTGCAAGCGACTCTTGGCGTCGCGTTGAATGCCCCCGCTGCGGACGAGCTCGTCGAAGCGCGAGCCCACGATGGTGCGGCAGACACGGCGTGCCGCTTCCATACCGCAATCGAGATAAACAGCTCCGACGATTGCCTCCACCGTATCGGCGAGCACGTTGTCCCGAAATCGCTCGCCCGCCGTGTCCGCTCCCCGACCCAGTCGCAACCCATCGGCAACCTCGAGCTCACGGGCCGCGGCCGCCAAAGCGTTGGTGTTGACCAAAGAGGCACGCATGACCGTCAGTATTCCTTCCGCAGCACCTTCGAATGCTTCCATGAGCAGCTCGCTGGCGCACAGCGCGAGCACAGAATCGCCGAGAAACTCGAGCCGCTGGTTGTCGACTTCGGCTTCGCTGTGCCGCTCGTTGGCATAGCTCGGGTGGGTGAGCGCTTCACTCATGCGGGCCACGGGATCGCTGAGCGCGAGCCGCTTGCAAAGCTGGGCAATCGCCTCAGTTTGGTCCGAACAAGATGCGGATTGCTTCTCGGTCATCGTCTTTCAGCTACCCAATGCGCTATCGGGCAGCAAGTAGCGTCAGCCCGCGCTATGCTGTAGCCGCAAATCGTGGACCAAATATTTGCCTGCCCGTTCTGTCGCGAGATGTTCACCAAAGGTGAGGTGAAATCCTGTCCGGAGTGTGGCGTCAAAGTCATACCGTTCAGCGAGCTGCCGCCCTCGCCAGAAGCGCTAGCGCTCGACCCTGAGCAGCAAACGCGACCGGAAGATGAAGAGCTCGCCTGGACGTTCAACGGTCGAGGGCGCGGTATGCTGATCATGGTGGCGCTGCTCGGAATGGGTGTGTTCTTCGCACCATGGTTGCATGAGTCATCGCCGGAAATCCGCACGCTATCTGGTTTCGAGTTCGCCCGCGAGCTGCCCTGGCTTTGGGCGGCTGGTGTCGCTTGGTTCGTGATGGCTGCACTGGTGGTTTCCCGCCGCACCATTCGCCAGATGCGGGGTTCGAGGGTCGCGGTCACCTTCTTGGCGGCGATGGTGCTGCTGACGGTGCTAATGCGCTACTTCCTCAAGACGAGCAGTCATCCCTACATCGTGCACCGCTTTTCCTATGGCTGGGGCCTGTACACATCAGGCTTCTTGTCACTCGTCGCCGTCGTGCTCGGTGTGCGCTTCGGCGGGGCGCTCGAGGACATGCCAACCACTCAGGAACGCCCTCAGGACGAAGTCCTGCATTGAGCACAGCTCCCGCGTAATGAAGCATGAGCCCAGAAGACTCGTGCTCGAGGACCGTGGGCGACAGCTTGCCGAGTCAGCGCATGTGGCCAGGGGTGCCAGTGGGTCGCCCGCGACCCTGTGCAGGATGAGGGCGCTTCAATCCGCCGGGGCGCTGCTTGGGAGCGATTTCTCCGTGTGATTGAATCTCGATCTCGTCAACACGGTCGAGGTGTAGCTCGGTCACGTACTTCTCGTGCAAGTCCTTGCTCAGCTTCCGGAGTTGGGCTTGGACCTGCTGCTTGGAAAGCAGCAAGCGGATACTCGGCGCCTCCATGGCGAGCGTTCGCTCCGGTGTTTGGTGGCTACCACGACGCTGCAATACCACCCAGGTCTCACCTACCTTGATGGGATGAGGTACGACCTGGCCGTTCTTGACCGCCATGGCCTCTTTGACCAACAGGGGGCTGACCTTGACGTTCTTGTGTGCCGTCGATCCGTCGGGTTGGACGAACCCGAGGTTGCCCTTGCGCATGCGCGTCGAGCGGTCGAGCGAGTGCTTTCGTGCGAGCTGCTCCCAGCCTTTGACTGGATCCTCTTTGTACTTTGCGTCGCTTCCTATCGTGGCCAGGATTTTTTCTGCATCGGCCTTTTTTGCCACAACGATCTGCCAGAGCTTGAGGCGCAGCTGAGACTTGTAGCGATCCTTGTGCTTCTCGAAATAGGCTTTGACGGCGTCGTTGCTCACCGAGCGCGCCTTGGATGCCTCGGCACGCAAGCGGTTCTTGAGTGCCGCCACGAGCACACTGCGGATGCGGTCGCGTACGTCGATCCGCTGATCGAGCTTGTCCGCGCGCGCGCCCTGTACCAGCACTTCCTTGGCGACTAGCCGGTCGAGGAACTTGGCTCGTACTTCGTCGGCAGTTTTGCCGAGTATCTTGAGCTGGAAAAGGGGCACCTGGCCGAGCTGGCTCTCCATCTCGGCTACGGTGATGGGCACCTTTCCCACCGTGGCTACGGTTCGCGCCTGCTTGGACTGAGCTGCAGCGACACCGACGACCACACTGAGGGCCAGCCCAACAGCTGCGACTGCGGCATGGCGCTTGGAGAACCGAGGTTTCGACTTGTTAGGGGACAATGTTGGATTCCTTCTCGTTGCGCGCCTCTGGGGCAGCCGTCGAATTGCTGCCACGTGACCGCCGCGCGTAACCGTAGCCTACAAGCAAGGAGCAAGCGAGCGGCGAGATAGCAAGCGCGCAGCTGGCCACTGGATGGGCCCGAAGCCACTCGTAGAATCGTTGAAACAGCGGGCTGAGCCCGTCGGCGTAGAGCACGCCGATGAAGATGGCGGCTGCCAGCACGAAGGCCACCAAGTTCAGTGCGACGAAGAACGCCCAACGCGAGCCGCGCGATGGATGGACGGGCGGGCCGGAGGGTTCCACGTCTTGTCAACCAGCTAGGTGGCTGCTTTGCCGCTGTCGAGCCGGAGCTCCGCAAGCTGGGTGCGTGCCGCCCTGTGATTCGGATCGATGGTCAGTACGCGCTCGAAGTCGCGTTTTGCCGCTGCGTCGTAGCCGAGACGCCGTCTCAACACACCGCGGTAATAGCGTGCCAGTTGATGATCGCGGTGGGTGCGCAGGATGTCGTCCAAGTCCAAGGTCAGCACTTTGAGATCGGGGCGAGGTAGCGATGCCTGAATCCAAATCGCGGTTGCCTGGTAGTCAGGACTGACCGGATCAATCTCGCAAGCGCGATGACACAAACGCAATGCGTCGGCGGCCCGTTTTTCGGAATGCTCGTAGAGTGCTCGCTCATGTAGCTCGGCGGCTGACATTCGTGATTCTGGTAGCGCGTCGTCATCGTCACCCAGCACTATCTCCGTAGCCGATGATTCTGCGTCTTGGGGCTGCGCAGACTCCATGAACGCGGCGCGCTGCCTCGGATCCGCCAACACGACGAAAGCCTCACTGATGGCGTCATGGACCTTGCTCAACGAAGGGCGCAATTCTGTGAGCTCGCTGGGACAGTTGTCAGGATGCCAGCGTCGCGAGACTTTCTCGTAGGCCAGCCACAGGACTTCCGTAACTTCGTCCTCGTCCCGCTCCGCAAGGTCGTTGGCTGAGACACCCAACAGACTCAGCGGTGTTTCGCTCGCCAGCGATGCGACCCGGGTAGCGATTTCTTCCCCGGCCTGCTCCCAAACGTGGGCGCTGGGCAGTGTATCGAGATCAGGCGACAGCGGTCGACGGGACGAGGCGGGCTCTTGCTGCTCACCGGCCCCTGGTAGATCGGGGGCAGCTGCGCGCGGAATCGCAACGCGACGCAACTTGATGCGTGCTACCCGCTGTCTGCTTGGATGGTCGGGACCTGGTGCAGGCGCCGCGCCTCCGCTCTCCAACCGCGAGCTGATCGGAGTAGACGATTCGTCGTCAACACCTACTGGGCCGAACTCGAGGTAGCGCGTGATGGCGAGCAGATACACGATCTGCTGGCACACCTCCGGTGGCGCCATCTCCTCAGCCACAAAGTCCATCAGCGTCAGTCGCTCGCCCCGAAGGAAGTTCGCCGCGGCCAACGCGTCACCGGTGAAGCCGAAGCGACTCAGGCGAACATTGGGCACGATGCGAAACGTCGAGTCGCCGATGCGTGCGAGGGTTGCCTGCAGCATCGCCTCGACCTCGCCGTGCGCTTGCAGCCCCGCCCAAAGCACCCGCAGCGTGTCGACACGC
Organism: uncultured Polyangiaceae bacterium; assembly: GCA_964599485.1. Lineage (GTDB taxonomy): Bacteria > Myxococcota_A > Polyangia > Polyangiales > Polyangiaceae > JAPYTK01. Next base: position 2,100 of record CAZRGL010000001.1, on the reverse strand, counting down.
ACGCTGCTCGGCATTCCATCGAACACAGACTGATCTTCGGAGTAAACCCAAGTCGTCTCCAAGGGCAGCGCGAAAAGACGCTCGAGGCGCCTGAGCAGCTGGAGCACCAGCACACGCTGCAAGGTGGTGGTGTCGAGCAAGCCCTGGGCAACGAGGGCTTCGCCCAAAAGCCCTTGCCTGTCGAGGGCCACATCGCGCTCGGCCTCCATGATGACGCCAGCTTCGACCAGCAGCGTGCCGATTAAGGCGAATCCGTCGGGAACGAGGACGCGCGAGACCATGCCGCGGTCGATCTGGATGGCTTGAACCGTGTCGCTGGGCCGAAGGACCAAGCTTCCATTCCAGCGATTGTCCAGAGCACGAATGAGCAAATGAGAAAGCGGGATCTGCTCAAATGTGCCCGTCTGCTCATCCGGCGGACGCACCGGCCGTACAATAGCATGCCTTAGCCCCAATCCGGCAACCCGGCCCGAGCTGAAACGAGTTCTGCCGCGCGTGTGGCGCTTTGTGCGGGGTGAGGATTGTCGGAACTAGGTTAGGTGCTAGGGTCTGCTCATGTCGCGCGGCCACATCCTCGTTGTCGACGACGAGGTCTCGATCCTTCAAACGCTCAAGAAGGTCCTATCTCTCGAAGGCTATAGCGTCGATGTGGCCGGTGGCCACGCCGTTGCAAGAGAGAAGCTGGACAAGTTCAGCTACGATTTGGCGCTATTCGATGTAGCGCTTCCTGATGGCGATGGCGTCGCGTTGCTCGAGCACGTGCGCGCCGCCAACATTCAGCTGCCCGTTCTCATGATGAGCGGACACGCCACCGTTGACGCGGCGGTGCGCGCTACCAAGCTGGGGGCGACGGACTTTCTCGAAAAACCGCTGTCCACCGATCGTCTGTTGCTCGTCATCGAGAACACCCAGCGGCTGATCCGCGCCGAAGCGGAGGCCCGCGATCTGCGTTCGCAGACGGGTATGGTGAGCGATCTGGTAGGCGATAGCGATGCCATGCAGACGCTTCGAGCGCAGATCTCCCGCGCCGCAAAGACGAACGCCACGGTCATCATTCGGGGCGAACGGGGAACGGGCAAAGAGCTCGTTGCTCGCGCCATCCATCGCGAATCGAAGCGCGCCTCCGGTCCCCTGGAGAAGATCAACTGCGCTGCTGTGCCGCGCGAGCTGATCGAGAGCGAGCTATTCGGGCACGAGGCCGGCGCATTCACCGGTGCGACCAAGCAGCGGCGTGGCAAGTTCGAGCGGGCTGGCGCCGGCACCTTGTTCCTGGACGAAGTCGGCGACATGCCGCTGGCCATGCAAGCGAAGCTGCTGAGGGTGCTTCAAGAGCGCGAGATCGAGCGTGTGGGTGGTGGCGAGACGATCATGGTCGATGTGCGCGTGGTGGCTGCGACCAACCGTGACTTGGAAAAAGCCTGCGCTGACGGGGAGTTCCGCCCGGATCTCTACGACCGCCTCAACGTTTTGCCTTTGCACATCGCTCCTTTGCGATCTCGACGTGAGGACATTGGGCTGTTGACGCGGCATTTTCTCAAGATTGCGGCCCGAACCAACGACAGGCTCGACATCACCATCAGTGCCGCCGCCGTCGAGGCACTTCTGGCCTATAGTTTTCCCGGCAACGTTCGGGAGCTGCGGAACATCATCGAGCGTCTGGTCATCCTCACGCCCGACGACACCATCGGCGGCAGCGACGTGAGCAATTGTCTCGGAGGCGGGCTCGGCAGTGCAGTCGAAGGGCTGTACCGACCAGGTGTGCCGTTCAAGGTACTCGTTGAAGAGAGCGAGCGGCAGATCATCGAAGATGCACTTCGCCATCATGCTGGACAAATGGCAGCCACTGCGCGCGCCCTCGGTCTCGAGCGCAGCCATCTGTACAAGAAGTGCAAGGCCTTGGGCCTGCGCCAAGACAAGAGTGCCGCAGCGGATTGACCTGCCGAGCCGGCTCTACTCGAAGCGCCCGTATAGCTGAAGGCCCGCAACGTGCGGCCCAAGCTGAAAACCCACAGCGGACTCGCTGGAAGGGTCGTCTTTGCCCGAGCTTGCCCCCCCGTTGCCCCCAATCACGCCTGGCGGAGTGGCTCCCCCGCGACGCCC